>NZ_JASBSF010000235.1 GCF_030149085.1 Microbacterium sp.
CGCGTATCGCCGAGCTCGAATCGGGCGCTCCCGCCGCCCCCGCCGCGCCTGTAGAGGCCCCGGTCGAAGAGGCCGCCCCCGCGCCTGTCCCCGCAGCTCCTGCGGGCACCCCGCTTCCCACGGTTGCAAGCGCCGGCCTGCTCGAGCTTGCCCAGCGCCTGCACGACGAGCACGTCGCCGAAGGCCAGGCGCGCCACGACCAGCTCATCGCCGAGGCCCAGGCCCAGGCCGCCTCGATCATTTCCGATGCCGAGACTCGCGGTCGCGACGAGATCGCCCGCATGGAGGCCAAGAAGGCCGAACTGGATGCGCGCATCGGTGAGCTGCGCCAGTTCGAACGCGACTATCGTTCGCAGCTTCGCGGCTTCATCGAGGGGCACCTGAAGGACCTCGACTCCTCCTCGACCGACAGCGCGTCGGTCGCGAACATCACGAACTGAGGACGCTCTTGGCGTCTCGGCCACCTCTGCGTCACGCGGCGGCCGGCATCACGATTGCGCTGCTCGCAATCCTGGTGCTGGCCGTCGACCAGTTCACCAAGTACCTTGCGCTGAGCAACCTCCCCCTGCAGCAATCCGTTCCCGTGCTGGGGGAATTTCTGCAGTTCTACCTGGTCAAGAACCCGGGTGCAGCCTTCTCTCTCGGGGAGGGATACACCTGGATCTTCACGATTGCCCTCGCGGTGGTCGCCGGTGTGATCGTGTGGCTCGCCGCGACCCGCGTGCAGTCACGCCTCTGGGCGATCGTGCTCGGACTGCTGCTCGGAGGTGTGCTCGGAAACCTCACCGACCGCCTCTTCCGGGAGCCCGGATTCCCCGTGGGGCACGTCGTAGACTTCATCAACACACCGTGGATGTGGTTCTGGATGAGCCCCGCCATCTACAACGTGGCCGACATCTTCATCGTGTCGATGATGATCGGCGTGGCCCTGCTCGTGATCGTAGGAGTACAGATGGACGGCAAGCGACACCATCACCATGAAACGAATCCCGCCGAAGAGGAGACCATTCTCGGCGCCGCCGGGGACGAATTTCCTCCCGGTGGCGATGTCGCCGGCGGGTTCGACTCGGAGTTTCCGGTCGCCGACCCGTACGCGGGTGTGCCTCGCGACGAGATCGGTCTCCCTCCGCTCACGGAAGCCGAGCAAGAGGCTGTGGCACGGGAGGCCGACCGGATCGCCGACGAGGAATCCCGCCGCGACTCGTGAGTCGTCTCGGTAGGCGAGCAGCTGCCGTTCCTGACCGCCGATGCGCTCGAGACGGAGACTGACGTGCCGGCGCGGATGTTGCCGGTGCCGGACGGGCTCGATGGCGCCCGGGTCGATGCGGCAGTCTCCAAGATGCTGGGATTCTCGCGCACTTTTGCGGCCGACGTGGCCGAGGCCGGAGGTGTCAGCGAAGGCGGCAGGATCCTCGGGAAGTCCGACCGACTGACGGCGGGAACGGTTCTCGAGGTCGAGTGGACCGATCGTCGCGAGCCCGAGGTCGTCCCCGTCGTCGTGCCAGGCTTTGGCATCGTGTACGACGATGACGACATCGTGGTCGTCGACAAGCCCGCGGGTGTTGCCGCGCACCCGTCGGTGGGCTGGGAAGGCCCCACGGTGCTCGGGGCGCTGGCTGCGGCAGGGTTCCAGATCGCGACAAGCGGTGCCCCCGAGCGGCAGGGCGTCGTTCACCGCCTGGATGTCGGCACGAGCGGGCTCATGGTCGTTGCCAAATCGGAGCACGCGTACGGAGTCTTGAAGGCGGCCTTCAAGGACCGCACCGTCGAGAAGATCTATCACGCGGTGGTCCAAGGGCACCCCGACCCGCTCGCAGGAACGATCGATGCGCCGATCGGGCGTCATCCCTCGCACTCCTGGAAGTTCGCGGTCACCCCGGACGGCAAACCCTCGGTCACTCACTACGAGACCATCGAGGCATTTCCGGGGGCCTCACTGCTGGAGATCCACCTCGAGACCGGGCGGACCCACCAGATCCGCGTTCACATGGCGGCGCACCGGCATCCGTGTGTCGGTGATCCGCTCTACGGAGCCGACCCCACGATGTCAGAACGACTGGGCCTCACGCGCCAATGGCTGCACGCTCGCACGCTTGCCTTCACGCATCCCGCAACACGGGAGTGGGTCTCGTTCGATTCGCCGTATGCACCCGATCTCGCTCATGCGCTGGCGATCCTCCGCGGCGAGGAGCTCGACTGAGCGAGCTGACGCCCTGAGGGCTCAGAAGCTGCCGAGCAGATCGAGTCTCAGCTGCGCCGTGATCGCGATGAGGGCGTAGTCCAGGACGGTGGCAAGCAGCGCCCACGAGAAGATCACGCCTCCTACGCGCCGCGTCGCAACTGCCTCGCTCCACACGCCGTCGCGCAGCATCCAGCCCGTGGTGAACCAGAACAGCGGGATCGTGACGAGCCAGATGATCATGCACCAGGGGCAGAGCGACCCGTAGACGAAGATGCTCTGGAACGCGAAGTAGTGCACGAGAACGAAAGCCCCGGCCACGAAGATGCCGTACGTCCGCCAGTACCAGCGACGAAGGCCGGATGGCGATGCCAGCCCGCTGACGCCGGCGTAGACGGGTCCGAGGAAGAGCACCATGCCCGCTATCGAGTTGCTGAATCCGAGGATGTTGCCGCCGGGGGAGAGCAGGTTGGGTCCGCAGGTGACGAGCACGCCCCACTGACACGAGATGATCGCATCCGCGCCGGTGAGCTGACCGATGTACTCCAGGTACAGGAGGAACGCGACGACGGCGCCGAGGGTGCCGCCGACGATCCAGAAGACGGCGAGGGGGACGGTGGGTCGGTGCAGGGCCACCCGCCCATTGTCTGCACCGGTCCGGGCGCTGCGTGGCCGGCCGGGCCGGACTTAATCAGGCGGACGGATGCTGCGCCCCGCTGCCCCCGGATACGAACTGCGCTTCGCCGCGTTCCGGGATCGCGGCATCGATGCGCGCACGCATGTCGGGGCCCACGTCGCCCAGCGCATCGAGCGGGTACCAGCCGACCTCTGTCATCTCGCCGTCGACGGGAACCGGGTCGCCGGAGACCCACGTGCATCGGAACGTCAGGTCGAGGTAGTCGCTCTGGTCCCCGTTGGCGTAGGTGATCCTCGGGATCTGATGGACCCACGCGAGGCGGTCGGCACGGATGACGACACCTGCCTCTTCGGCTGCCTCCCGCTCCGCGGCGTCGGCCGGCTCCTCCCCGGGATCGACGATGCCGGTGATCGGGGTGAGGGCGTGATTGTCGGAGCGGCGACCGAGGAGGATCTCGTCACCGCGGATGATGACAGCGGTGACGCCCACGAGCGGGAGCGGGCGGGTTCCGACGAACTGGCGGAGCTCAAGGATGAAGTCGGGAGTTGGCACACGGTAACCGTAGCCGCCCCGGCGGGCCGGGTGAGCCGGCGTCGGAGCCCGAACGTAGACTCTCGGCATGGCGTCCGACTCCTTCGTCCACCTGCACGTGCACAGCGAGTATTCGATGCTCGACGGAGCCGCCCGCATCGGGGCGATGGTGCAGGAAGCTGCAGCTCAGGGGTCGCCTGCGATCGCCGTCACCGACCACGGGAACACGTTCGCCGCCTTCGAGTTCTACAAGGCAGCGAAGGATGTCGGCATCAAACCGATCATCGGCATCGAAGCGTATGTGACCCCGGGTACGCACCGGTCCGAGAAGTCACGGGTGCGATGGGGGTCTCCCGAGCAGAGCGACGATGACGTGTCAGGTTCGGGTGCGTACACCCACATGACGCTGCTGTCCGAGACGACGGCCGGGATGCACAATCTCTTCCGGCTCTCATCGAAGGCATCCATGGAGGGGTACTACTTCAAGCCCCGCATGGACCGCGAGCTTCTCGAGACGTACTCGAAGGGTCTGATCGCGACCACCGGATGCCCCTCGGGCGAAGTCCAGACCCGGTTGCGCCTCGGGCAATACGACGCCGCCCGCGCTGCAGCCGCCGAGTTCCAAGACATCTTCGGCAAAGAGAACTACTTCGCCGAGATCATGGATCACGGCCTCGATATCGAGCGCCGGGTCATGACCGATCTGCTGCGGATCGCGAAAGACCTCGACATCCCGCTTCTCGCGACCAACGACTCCCACTACACCCACCAGCACGACTCGAACAGTCACGCGGCCCTGCTCTGCGTTCAGTCCGGGTCGACGTTGGATGACCCGAAGCGGTTCAAGTTCGACGGCGACGGCTACTACATCCGCACGCCAGCCGAAATGCGCCAGATCTTCCGGCAGCATCCCGACGCGTGTGACAACACGCTGCTGATCGCCGAGCGCTGCGAGGTCGAGTTCAACACCAGCGCCAACTACATGCCGCGCTTTCCCGTGCCCGACGGCGAGACCGAGGAGAGCTGGTTCGTCAAAGAGGTCGAGGCTGGGCTCGAGGAGCGTTACCCGGCCGGCATCCCTGACGAGGTCCGCAAGCAGGCCGAGTACGAGGTCGGCGTCATCGTGCAGATGGGCTTCCCTGGCTACTTCCTGGTCGTTGCCGACTTCATCAACTGGGCCAAGCGCAACGGGATCCGCGTCGGCCCAGGCCGTGGGTCGGGAGCCGGCTCGATGGCTGCCTATGCCATGCGCATCACCGACCTCGATCCGCTGAAGCACGGCCTGATCTTCGAGCGGTTCCTCAACCCCGACCGCGTATCGATGCCCGACTTTGATGTCGACTTCGACGACCGTCGCCGCGGCGAAGTGATCCAGTACGTCACCGAGAAGTACGGCGACGACCGGGTGGCGCAGATCGTGACCTACGGCACCATCAAGGCCAAGCAGGCGCTGAAGGATGCCGGCCGCGTGCTGGGTTTCCCGTTCAGCATGGGGGAGCGCCTGACAAAGGCGATGCCGCCGGCGGTCATGGGCAAGGATGTGCCGCTGACCGACATGTTCAACAAGGATCACCCCCGCTACAAGGAGGCGGGGGAGTTCCGCACGCTCATCGAGACCGACCAGGAGGCGAAGACGGTCTTCGACACCGCGGTGGGCCTGGAAAACCTCAAGCGCCAGTGGGGTGTGCACGCCGCCGGTGTGATCATGTCCAGCGAACCGCTGATCGACATCATCCCGATCATGCGGCGCGAGCAGGACGGTCAGATCGTCACGCAGTTCGACTACCCGTCGTGCGAGTCGCTGGGTCTGATCAAGATGGACTTCCTGGGGCTGCGAAACCTCACGATCATCAACGACGCGCTCGATAACATCGAGGCCAACCGTGGCGAGCCGCTTGTCCTCGAGGAACTCGACCTCGAGGACCGCGCGTCGTACGAGTTGCTCGCGCGAGGGGACACTCTCGGGGTGTTCCAGCTCGACGGCGGCCCGATGCGATCCCTGCTTCGCCTGATGAAGCCCGACAACTTCGAAGACATCTCGGCCGTCCTCGCGCTGTATCGCCCCGGTCCGATGGGCGTGAACTCGCACATCAACTACGCGCTGCGCAAGAACAAGCAGCAAGAGATCGAGCCGATCCACAAAGAGCTCGAAGAACCCCTCGCCGACATCCTCGACACGACCTATGGCCTCATCGTCTATCAGGAGCAGGTCATGGCTGTCGCCCAGCGCGTCGCGGGTTACACGCTTGGCCAAGCCGATCTACTTCGTCGCGCCATGGGAAAGAAGAAGAAGTCCGAGCTCGATAAACAGAAGGAGGTCTTCTTCGGCGGCATGACCGAGCGCGGGTTCTCGGATGCTGCGCAGCAGACCCTGTGGAAGGTTCTCGAGTCGTTCGCCGATTACGCGTTCAACAAGGCTCACACCGCCGCCTACGGGCTCGTGTCGTATTGGACCGCGTACCTCAAGGCCCACTACCCCGCGGAGTACATGGCGGCGCTGCTCACGAGCGTCGGCGACTCGAAAGACAAGATGGCCGTCTACCTCAACGAGTGTCGACGGATGGGCATCCGGGTGCTGCCGCCGGACGTGAACGAGTCGATCCGCTACTTCGCGGCAGTCGGCGACGACATTCGTTTCGGGCTCGGTGCCGTGCGCAACGTCGGTGCGAATGTCGTCGAAGCGATTGTGCAGGCGCGCGCGGATGAGCCTTTCGTGTCGTTCCACGACTTCCTCGCTCGTGTGCCGGTGTCGGTCGCGAACAAGCGAACGGTGGAGTCACTGATCAAGGCCGGCGCGTTCGACACCCTCGGTGCGACCCGCCGCGCACTCCTGGAGATCCACGAGGACGCGACCGAGCAGGCTGTGCTTGACAAGCGCCGCGAGGCCAACGGCGAGGTCGGGTTCGATTTCGATTCGCTGTGGGGGGAGGACGAGCCGCAGCAGGTCAACAAGGTTCCCGAGCGTCCGGAGTGGACCAAGAAAGACAAGCTGGCCTTCGAACGCGAAATGCTGGGGCTCTACGTCTCGGATCATCCGCTTGCGGGCCTCGAGGTACCGCTTGCCAAGCATGCATCGATCAACATCCATGACCTCCTGGCCTCCGAAGACCTGGCGGATGGCGATCAGGTGACCATCGCTGGCCTGGTCACGAGCGTGCAGCACCGTGTCGCCAAATCCAGCGGTAATCCCTACGGCATGATCACGGTCGAGGACTTCGACGGCGAGATCACCGTCATGTTCATGGGAAAGACCTACACGGAATTCCAGTCGATGTTGCAGGCTGACTCGATCCTGGTGGTCCGAGGGCGCGTCTCGCGACGCGATGACGGCATGAATCTGCACGCCCAGGCGGCGTTCTCGCCCGACCTTGGTTCCGTTGACGCATCCGGACCGCTCGTGCTCATGATCCCGGAGCAGCGGGCAACCGAAGCTGTCATCGGCGATCTCGCTGATTGTCTGCGCCGCCACCGCGGTGAGACTGAGGTGACGATCAAGCTCCACAAGGGCGGTGTGGCGAAGGTGTTCGAGGTGCCTCACCCGGTGACCGTGACGGCCGACCTCTACGGCGAGCTCAAGGGACTTCTCGGTCCCCAGTGCCTCGGGTAACCGCCGACTGCGGCTGCACCGCGCCTCCGGCGATCCACCCCCCGCGCGGGCGATACCGTAGATGGATGCTTCGCACCCTCGATCTGCGCGGGCAAGACCTGACGCCCGCAGAGCTGCTCGCCGCCGTTCCCCGCGCGACCGCCGCCCGTTCCGAGGCGCTCGCCACGGCGGTGCGCCTGGTCAATGACGTCGCCGAGCGCGGCGAGACCGCGCTGCGCGAACAGGCTGAACAGTTCGACGGGGTGACCGGTCACGACATCCGTGTTCCTGCCGCGCACCTCGATGAGGCGCTCGACGCTCTCGATCCTGCGGTTCGGGAGGCCCTCGAGCGCGCTATCGATCGTGTGCGGGCGGCCTCTGCCGTGCAGGTTCCGCCGCCGACCACCACGACGCTTGGCCCAGGAGCCTTCGTGCACCAGCGGTGGCAGCCCGTGCGCCGCGTCGGGGTCTATGTGCCCGGCGGTAAGGCCGTCTACCCCTCGAGCGTCGTGATGAACGTCGTGCCGGCTCAGGCAGCCGGTGTCGAACAGATCGCCCTCGCATCCCCGCCCCAGCGGGCGGAGGGTGGGCGAGTCCACCCCGTGATTCTCGCCGCCGCGAAACTCCTCGGGGTCACCGAGGTATACGCGATGGGTGGGGCCGGTGCGATCGGCGCATTCGCGTATGGGGTTGCGAGCCTGGGCCTGGATCCGGTGGATGTCGTGACAGGGCCGGGGAACAACTTCGTCGCTGCCGCAAAGCGCGCGGTGGCCGGTCGCGTGGGCACCGACTCGGAGGCAGGTGCCACCGAGATCCTCATCGTCGCCGACGACACGGCGGACCCTCGGCTGGTGGCAGCTGACCTCATCAGCCAGGCCGAGCACGACGAGCAGGCATCCGCGGTTCTCGTCACGGCGTCGGCGGAGCTTGCCGATGCTGTGCAGACCGAGGTGGCCGCGCTGGCTGCACAGACTCTCCACGCCGCGCGCATCGAGGTGGCGCTCACGGGCCCGCAGTCCGCGATCGTGCTCGTCGACGAACTCGACGCCGCGGTCGACTTCTCGAACGCGTACGCTCCTGAACACCTCGAGCTGCACCTCGCCGACCCCATGCCGCACCGGTTCGTGCACGCCGGGGCCGTCTTCGTCGGCCCGTATTCGCCGGTGAGCCTGGGCGACTACCTCGCGGGGAGCAATCACGTGCTCCCCACGGGCGGACAGGCGCGGTACGCTGCGGGGCTCTCTGCCTCGACGTTCCTGCGACCGCAGCAGGTCATCGAGTACGACCGGGATGCCCTGGCGGAGGTGTCCGACGCGATCGTGGCGCTTGCGACCGCCGAGGTGCTCCCCGCGCACGGCGAAGCCGTCCGCGCGCGCTTCACCGCGTAGTCTGGGGCTGCTATGCACTGCCCTTTCTGCCGTCATCCCGACTCACGCGTGATCGATTCCCGCACCAGCGACGACGGTCTCAGCATCCGTCGTCGCCGCCAGTGTCCAGAATGCGGTGGTCGATTCTCGACCATCGAGACGGCGAGCCTCAACGTCATCAAGCGGTCGGGTGTGATCGAACCGTTCAGCCGGGAAAAGGTCATGTCGGGTGTGCGCAAGGCGTGCCAGGGGCGCCCGGTGACCGAGGGTGATCTTGCCGTCCTGGCGCAGACGGTCGAAGAGGTGGTCCGGCAGACTGGTTCGTCGCAGGTCGACACCAACGAGATCGGCCTGGCAATCCTCGGTCCACTCCGGGAACTCGACCAGATCGCTTATCTCCGGTTCGCGAGCGTGTACCAGGCGTTCGATACGTTGGAGGATTTTGAGTCGGCGATCGCACAGTTGCGCGCGGATCATCATCGCCTGGCATCCGATCTCGAGGAGTAAGCATGTACCCGTGGCTGTTTCGCACGTTCCTCTCGAAGATGGACCCCGAGGCAGCGCACCATTCGGCGATGCTCGTCATCCGGCTGCTC
>NZ_JASBSF010000037.1 GCF_030149085.1 Microbacterium sp.
TTGATCAACACGCCCTAGGTAATGGCGATCGTTGAAGACGCAGTTCGCAAGGAGGCCAACGTCGTGTCTGTCGAAGAGACCACTATTCCGGTGGTGGTGGCAAGCAAGCATATGGACGGTGACTCCGTTGCCGTCCTGACGTTGCGCCGCCCAGACGGCAATCCCTTTCCGGCATGGACGCCCGGTGCGCACATCGACGTCATCGTGACTCCGGCGCTCACCCGCCAGTATTCGCTGTGCGGGGACCCGGCGGACCAGGACGTGTGGCAGATCGCCGTGTTGCGCGAGCCGCCGCCGAGGGGGCGCGGCGGATCCCAGTACATCCATGACTCCCTGGAGCTGGGAGCGCAGATCCAGGTGCGCGGTCCTCGCAACCATTTCGCGCTGAAGGATGCTGAACAGTACCTCTTCATCGCGGGAGGAATCGGCATCACGCCGCTCAAGCCCATGATCGATCAGGTCGCGGCAGCCGGCGCGAAGTGGAACCTCGTGTACGGGGGCCGTTCGCTGTCGACGATGGCGCTTCGCGCTGACCTCGCGCGGTACGGCGATCACGTGACGTACGTGCCCGAAGACGAGCTGGGCAGGATCGATCTGGATTCGTTGCTCGGAGCGCCCGTCGAAGGGGCGCTGGTGTACTGCTGCGGTCCAGGACCGCTTCTGGATGCCGTCGAGAACAAGTGCAGCGTCTGGTGGCCGGGATCCCTCCAGCCGGAGCGGTTCACCCCGCGCGACTCGGATCGTTCAGCGCACAACGAGGTGTTCGAGGTAGAACTCGCCCAGAGCGGCCTAACATTGACCGTGCCCCCGCACAAGTCGATCCTCGAGATCCTGGAAGACAATGGGATCCCCGTGCTCTCATCCTGTCGGTCTGGGGTCTGCGGCACATGCGAGACCGACGTGCTGGAAGGCACGCCGGAGCATCGCGACTCGTTCCTCACGGCCGAGGAGCGGGAGTCGAACGCGACGATGATGGTGTGCGTCTCGCGCTGCGCCGGACGCCGGCTGCTCCTCGACGTCTGATCCGCCTGCGCTCGCCGAACGACCCGTCATCGATATGTGCGGGGTCGGGTCAGCGGTAGGAGGATTTCGTCGACCATCGCGGCGATGTTGCCGGGATCTGTGCGTCCGGCCATGTGTTCCAGCACGAGCAGCTGCAGACCGACGGCCGCGACCCGGGGCGTGAGCGCGTCGCGGTCGACCTCGCCCCGCTCCACTCCTGCGCGCAGTACCCCGAGGATAACATCCATCAGCGGCTCGATCACGCGCTGCTGAACGGTCCAGAATAGCTCCGGGTGGTCGCGCCTTCGCGTCATGATGGGCTCGAGCGCGCGCCCACGCGGTTCATCGAGTGCTGCGGCGAACGCCGTGAGCACCGCTCGCAGATCGCCCGCGACCGTCCCCGTCGTGGGAGCCGTCGGTGGCTCGAAACCCGCCTCCGGATCGGTGAGCGCCGCGAGCACGAGTTCACCGGTGGTCGACCAGCGCCCGGTACAGCGATGCCTTGCCGGCGCTGGCACGCGCCGCGATCCTGTCGAACGCCAGTTTGTCGAGATTCGACTCGGCGAGCTCCTCCAGCGTCGCCCGATAGATCGCGCGCGTCAGCAGGGCACCTCGTCGCCGCGTCGTCATCCAACGATTCTTGCCTACGGGGAGCCGAGTCGTGGTACGTTGGCCGCGATAGTGAACAATAATGTCTCGTATCTACATCTCCTCGAACGGAGCAGTTCATGACGGATTCCACGCTCGGCGCAGTCTCTGCGACCGCGATCACGAACACCAGGGTCTTCGACGGACACAGTCTGAGCGCCCCCACGACGGTCGTCGTCCAGCCCGACGGGCGCATCGGTGACGGATCAGCGGATGCGGTCGTCGTCGGTGCCGCTGTCGTCAACGCGGAAGGTACGGTGCTCCTTCCTGGCCTGATCGACTGTCACATGCACCTGAAGGGGCGCGAGTCCCTCGAGACGCTCGCCACGTACGGTGTCACCACCGGCCTGGACATGGCGACATGGCCCGCATCACAGTTCCAGTCGTTGCGGGGACTGAGGGGAGTCGCTGACTTCCGCACCGCCGGCATGGCGGCGACATCTCAGGGCAGCACGCACAGCCGCATTCCGACCTATCCGGACGTCGCGCTGGTCGATTCCCCCGACAAGGCGGAGCGGTTCGTAGAGGTGCAGGTGGCAGACGGGGTGGATTACATCAAGATCATCGCCGATCTGCCCGGTCCCACCCAGGACGTGCTCGATGCACTCGTGGCTGCTGCGCACGCGCGGGGGCTCAAGGTCATCGCGCACGCAGCCCTGTACGAAGCTGTGCGTATGAGCCTCGCTGCGGGGGCCGACATGATCACCCATGCTCCACTCGACCGCGCGCTCGACGATGCGACGGCTGAGACGATGCTCGCCCAGGGCACGGTGTTCATCCCGACCTTGACGATGATGAAAGGCGTCGCCGCGAATCTCACCGCAGCGGGCGTTCCCGGTGTGAGCTATGCACACGCCCACGAGAGCACGCGCGCGATGCATGCCGCGGGCGTTCCGGTCCTGGCCGGCACCGACGCCTACACCGGGTCCTTCACACGGGCATCGCCGCCATACGGCGAGAGCATGCACGACGAAGACGCCTCCATCGGGCTCCTCGAACGGGCAATGCCGCCATACGGCGAGAGCATGCACGACGAACTCGCTCTGCTCGTGGACGCCGGCCTGTCAACAGCCGAAGCGCTGCGCGCTGCCACCTCGACGGCCGCGCACGCGTTCTCACTCGACGATCGGGGGGCGATCACCCCCGGATTGCGAGCCGACCTCGTGCTGGTGGACGGCGATCCGCTCACCGACATCGCTGCCGCGCGTCGCGTTCTGCGTGTGTGGTGCGGCGGCATCGAGGTGTGAGGGCGTCCTCTCGACCGCGGTGTCACTCCACGGCGGTGTTCGCGCCGTGGTGCCACGCGAGCACCCGGTTCTCGACGACGATGAGCAGCAGGTTGAACACGTACCCGAAGATCCCGATGAGCACGATGCCCGACCACATGTCCGTGATCGCGAACGACCTCTGCGACTGAAGAACGAAGACGCCGATCCCGTTGCCTCCCGCCATCATCTCGCTCACGACGACCATGATGAGCGCGAGCGAAAGACTCGTGCGCATTCCGGCAAAGATCTGCGGAGCTGCCGCGGGAAGTGCGACCTGCAACTCGTAGCGGAACCAGTGGATGCCGTACACCCGGGCGGTCTCGCGCAGTCCGGGGTCCATTCCTCTGATTGCAGCTTCGGTATTGAGGAGCACGGGCCAGAGGCAGATGAAGGTGATCAGAATCACCTTCGCGGTGTCGTCGAGGCCCAGCACGATGATGACGAGGGGAATCAACGCGACCGCAGGGATCGCGCGCAGGAACTCGAGCACGGGTGCGAACATCGCCTGGAGGCGGTGCGCCTGACCGAGAACGAACCCCACGACCACGCCGATGACCACAGCGCCGATGAACCCGATCATCATCCTGGAAAGACTCGGCAAGACGTCGCTCGCCATCCGCGCGAAGAGCCAGTTCTCCTGGAAAGCGACTAGGGCGTGTCTCCCAAAGGTTTGGGCTGGTCGCTGGAACGCTCGGTGTGTGTCTCGAACGGAGTTGCTGACTGATGCGCAGTGGGAGCTGATTGCTCCGTTGATGCCGTCCTCGCAGGGGCGTCGTGGTCGGCCGTTCGCCGATCATCGCACCGTGGTGGAGGGCATCATCTATCGCTACCGGACCGGGATCGCGTGGCGGGACTTACCCGGGTGCTTCGGGCCGTGGCAGACGGTGTGGAAGCGGCACCGCCGCTTCAGCGGTGATGGGACGTGGGACAAGATCCACAGCGTCCTGCTGGCCCATGCCGACGCCGCCGGGCTGATCGACTGGGAAGTCTCGGTGGACTCCACGATCAACCGCGCCCATCAGCACGCCACCAACCTGCCCCGGGACACAGGGGGACCTGACGAATTACACGAATCTGCGCATCGAGCCGCCTGATCACGCCATCGGCCGCTCCCGCGGCGGCCTGTCGACGAAGATCCACCACCTGTGCGACGGGAACATGCGGCCGCTGGTGATGCTGCTCGGGCCCGGGCAGGGCGGGGACTCCCCGATGTTCGAGCACGTGATGAACGCCCTGCGGGTACCGCGCCTGGGTGGGGGCCGGCCACGCACCAGGCCCGACCGGGCGCTGGGTGACAAGGCTTACTCTTCCCGGGCCAACCGCAAGCTGTTGCGCCGGCGCGGCATCCAGGCCGTCATCCCCGAACGCGATGATCAGATCGCCAACCGCAAGCGCCGCGGCGCCAAGGGTGGTCGCCCGGTCACCTACGACACCGAGGCCTACAAGCGCCGCAACGTCGTCGAGCGCGGATTCAACATCTTCAAGCAATGGCGCGCCTTGGCCACCCGCTACGACAAACTCGCCCTGACCTATCGCGGCGGCGTCGTCCTACGCGCCATCACCATCTGGCTCAAGGCTTTAAGAGACACGCCCTAGTCGCCTTCACGGCAAAAGAACGTGAGGGGGAAGGGGCAGGGACGATGAGTGCGACAGAAGCCGGCGAGGTGCAAGTGTTCGGCCGAGAGGGATGCGTGCAGTGCAGGGCAACGTGCCGAGCGCTCACCGAGCGGGGAATCGCGTTCGAGTCCGTTGACGTCGACGCAGACCTCGACGCGGCGGCGACGGCGCGGCGAGTGGCGCAGGCGGGAGGCTCGACGCAGCTTCCGGTGGTCCAAGTTCCCGGCATGGCGCCCTGGACAGGGTTTCGCCCGGACCTCATCGATGCGATCGCAAAACGGGCGATATTGCCATCCGATGCAACGCGCGAAGCGCGATCGCCCGCGCGGTAGAGCCTGAGCTCAAGAAGGATGTCGAGGGGGCCGGGGGTCTCTGCGCCACTCTTGATCACCCAGAGTACTTCATTTGCATCAATGTTGTATTGGATGCATCATGAGGATGTGCTTGAAGTTGATCCATCGTCTGCGCAGCGGCTCGTCTCCGCGCGGAATGTCATTCATCTTGACCCTGAGGGAGCCGTGCTCGACGGGATGTTGAATGGGTGGCGAGCCCAGCAGATTGCTCGCTTCTTGAAGGCTCCGACGATTGCGGCGAGAGAGCGGCTCGTGCGCCGGTTCGTGGACTTCACGGGTATGTACCCGTGGCAATGGACGCCGGCGGAGGCGGAGGCGTGGATCAGTGAGCTGCGCTCGGGCGTGAAGCCGTTGCGGCTATCGACGCTGCGTGGATACGAGATCGACATCAAGATGTTCTGCGAGTACATCACTGATCCTCGATATCCCTGGCTGTCCGAGTGTGAAGCGCGTTTTGGCGCTGCACCCAGACAGGTGTTCCATGAGGACAACTCGATTGTGCATGTCAGCGAGTACGAGGGCGATGCCGCGCGGCGACCGTTGACATTCGACGAAGTCCAGGCGCTGTTCGATGCGGCCGACGGGCTCGCCGCACGGATCCTGTCGCGACGGCGAAAGGGTGCGGTTCAGGCCGTGCGGGACGCCGCGCTTCTCAAGTGCGTCTATGCGTTCGGGTTGCGAAGACGTGAGGCGGTCATGCTTGATCTCGTGGATCTCCGCCGCAACGCGAAGCTGCCGCACCTAGACCGATTCGGTGCACTGTCGGTGCGCCATGGCAAAGCGAGCCGCGGGGGCCCGTCGAAGCGGCGCACGGTGCTCACCGTTCCGGAGATGGGCTGGATCGCGGAGACGCTGGCGCACTACCTCGATGAGGTTCGGCCGGCGTTGTCGTCATCGTCGAGTTCGTCGCCTGCTCTGTGGGTGACCGAACGGGGCACGAGGCTGAGCAGGCGTGCGGCGAACGAAGCGTTCTGTACAGCTCGTGATGCCGCGGGGATCGACTCTTCGTTGGATCTGCATTCGTTGCGGCACTCGTACGTGACGCACCTGGTGGAGTTCGACTACCCGGAGCGGTTCATTCAGGAGCAGGTGGGGCACTCGTTTTCCTCGACGACCGCGATCTACGTCGGCGTCTCTAACGAGTACCGGAACCGGCTGCTCACCCAAGCTATTCACACCCGCTACGGCGCCGACTTCGAGGAGGCAGCACGGTGAAAGAGATGGACTACGTCTGGCATCTGCGAGCGAAGATGGCGGAGCGTGGAATGTTCGCCACGACGGACCTGCAGCCGCTGCTCGCTGAGCGTGGTGTCGCGCTCTCCCGGGAGCAGACCTACCGGCTGGTGACGGGTCAGCCGCAGCGCCTGAGCATGGTTACGCTGATCGCGCTGTGCGACATCCTTGAGTGCACACCCAACGACCTCATCGAACCCCGCATCGTCGAGGCGTCCGCCAGGAAGGCTTCCGGGGAAGTCATCCCGCGGAAGAGCCGAGTATCCGCCCGCCGAACGACGATCAATCGGCCCGGGCATTCGAAATGACCGTGGTGCCGGAGCATCCTTGCTCCGAGTGCGGAAGCCGCGCCCCGCGGGTGAAACGACTCCCCGACGGTGGAGGGCTCTGCCGACCGTGCTACAACGTCAGCCGACGTATGGAGTGCTCGCGCTGTGGTCGCATCCGTGCGCCCAGCGCTCGAGCCGAGGACGGCGCACCACTCTGCGGGCACTGCGCGCGCCCTAAGCGGGCGTGTGCGGGATGCGGCCGTGTCGATCACGTCACCGCCATCGTGGACGGTCAGGATCTCTGCCAGCGCTGCTACTCCGCACCGGTCAGAGCGTGCGGACAATGCGGACGGGAGCGACGCGTCGCAACCCGCCACCAGAATGGCGTAGCAGATCTGTGCCACAGCTGCTACCGCACCCCCATCGTCGAGTGCGCCATCTGCGGTGAGAAGCGCGCGGTTCATACGACCTGGCCCCTCGGGTCTATATGCGGCGTGTGCTATCGACGCGAGCTCCGCCACCCCGACGGCTGCGGGTCTTGTGGGCAGGTGAAAGCGCTCATCGGTCGCGATGACCGAGGGGAGCGCGTTTGCGGGCCGTGTGCAGGGTCGACGCGCGACTACGTCTGTGCCACGTGTGGCGCCCCGGGTGAGCAGCACTTCGAGAACACCTGCATCCGCTGCTCCGTCGTTCGAGCCGCCGGCGACCTCCTCGCGTCCGCGACGGGGGTGATCCCCGGGCGTTTGGCCGGGCTCCCGGACGCGCTCGTTTATCGAGGTCGCGTGGACTCGACCATGAGATGGCTGCTCAAGCCCACCCCGAGAGCTCTGCTCCGAGCGATCGGGTCGGAAGAGTCGATCACGCATGCGCGCGTTGACGCGTGTCCGCCTGGGCAGGCGCGACATCATCTCCGTGCGCTCCTGGTCGACGTCGGCGTTCTCCCGGTACGAGATGAGCAGACTGAGCGGCTCGAAACATGGGTCGACGAGTACCTGATCCAGCTTCCTTCACACCATGCCGCCGAGATCACTCCCTATGCACAATGGAAGGTGCTGCGGACTGTGCGGCGGCGGGCAGGACGCCGCCGTACCACGGTCGGTGTCGCAGATTCCGCGCGTGAACGGATCCGCGCGGCCGCGCGACTCCTGCAGCACGTCGAGCAAGAAGGGGCGGGCTTCTCCGCGCTGACACAGGAGGTCCTAGACCGGTGGGTCGGCGGCAACGCAGCCCGCACCGGCGACATCGCACCGTTCATCTCGTGGCTCAGGTCCACCGGCCAGTATCCGGGACTCCGCGTCGAGCGCGGACAGCAGGCCAGGCCGAGCGAGGTCAGCGGGGAGGACGAGCATCACGCTCTGGTCCGCACGTTTATCGCCGGGTCGGACGACACGGTGAGCCTCGCGACCAGGGTTGCCGCGCTGCTCGTGCTCCTTTACGGAGCTCGAACCGACCGCATCCACCGGCTCACCACTGTCGACACCAGTACAGCCGGAGGACGAACGTATCTCGCGCTATCGACAGAACCCATCGAGATCCCGAACTCGGTCGCTCAACTCTTCGCGCAGCTCGTGAAAGAAGCTGAGCAGAATCCGGGGGCGACTCGGCGAGCCGGTGAGGGATCGTATCTATTCCCATCTCCCCGACGACACCACGAGCCGATCCATCCCACGACCCTCGGACGGTGGATAGCGCGGGCCGGGGTCAGCCCGCGGATCGCCCGGAACTACGCCATGCTCGCCCTCGCTAGCGACCTCCCCGCCGCTATCGTGGCCGTTCAGATGGGAATCACGCCGCAGACAGCGAGCCGATGGTCGCAGTTCTCGCAACGCGACAATTCCGAGTTCGTCGCCGCGAGAGCAGATTTCCTCCCCCGCTGAGGGCACATCGGAGTGGGTTCAGGCAGCCGCGGCCCGAGAACTCCAAGCCGAGTCAATTCCTTCCAGGACGCTAACAATCAGGGACGCAGTGCGGCGCTGGGTCAAGTGTCCAGGGGGTGTCTCGTCTCGACGTCCCGCATGCGTCCGGCTAGAAGCGCGACGATGGCGAGCAGCGTCGGCGCGACGCCGGCCACGATGAAGATGGCTGGTATCGGCACGATCAGCGATAGGGGCCCGGCGATGGCGATCGAGACGGGCATGAACGCGATGGAGACGAAGAAGTCGAGACTGGCGACACGGCCGATCATTTCGGGTGGCACGAGGCGTTGAAGCAGTGTGCCCCAGATCACCACGCCGGCTCCTGTGGCAGCCCCGACCGCGAACAGTGTGGCGAGCATCACTATTAGGTTGTTGGCGAGGCCGATGAGCACGAGCGGGAGGGTTCCGCCGCCCCAGAGGCCGATCATCAGTGTCAGGTATCGCCGGGGCAGTTTGAGTGACGACACGATGAGCGATCCGATGGCGCCTCCGATTCCGTAGGCGGCGAGTAGTAGTCCGAACGTTGCTTCGGCGTCGTCGAATCGGTCGCGGGTGAGGAAGGGGAGAAGTACCTCGATTGGGCCCTGGATGATGAGCGCGAGGGATGATCCGAAGATCAGGGTCCATAGCAGCCAGCGGGTGCGGGCGACGTAGCGGACCCCGGCTTTGAGGTCGCCCCACACGCTCGTGCGTTGCTGCGACTGTTCCGGTTCGGTGGTTTCCTCCCGGCGGCTGAGGAACAGTGTGATGACGAACGCGACTGCGTAGGACGCGGCGACGATGACCGCTCCGATGGCGGGGAAGAACGCCCCGACGATGATCCCTCCGAGGGCGGGTCCGAGGCCCTGCCCCATCGAGGGCCGGAGAGCCCCTTCGAGCCCGTTTGCGGCGAGCAGTTGTTCGGGCGGTAGTACTTGGGGGAGGTAGGCGCTGTAGGCCGGGTAGAAGAACGCACTACCCGCGCCCATGGCGAACGAGGCGAGCCCGACATGCCACAACTCGATCGCGCCCGTGAGGGACAGCACCGCGACGGCGGCCATGACCGCCGCGGTGAGTCCCTGCACGGTGATGATGATCCGCCGCTTCGAGAAGCGATCGGCTACCACCCCGCCGAGGACCGAGAAAGCGAAGAGGCCGAGGCTGAGCCCGGTAGCGACGGCTGACAGGGCAAGGGGGCTGTCGTCGAGTGCGAGCACCTGAAACACCATGACGATGGCCCACATGCCGGTGCCGAAGACTTCGATACCGACGGCCGCGAACAGCAGCCGGTAGTCGCGGGTAGCGAGAGGGCGCAGCGCCCGCAGCCGGTCGGGAGTCTCGCGGGTCATACGAGCGCCTCGCTTTCGGTCGTAGCTTCCAGTTGCAGTGCCGGCCAGCCTTCGACGTCGCGGAGAAGCTGCCGGTCGTGGGTGGATACGACAACAGCCGCTTGGGTGGCGTTGAGCGCGTCGGTCAGTTCGTCGACGAGCGCGATCGATAGGTGGTTGGTCGGTTCGTCGAGCAAGAGCACGTGCGGCTTGGTGGCGAGCACCAGGGCCAGCTCGAGGCGCCGTTGCTGGCCCATCGACAGCTCACCTATCCGCTTGCTCGATTCGCGGGCGCGCAGGAGCCCGAGCTGCGAGAGACCGACTGCCTCACGCGATGGAACGAGCGCGTCGACGTGGGCTGCGTAGAACTCGCTCGCGCGACGATCCAGCGGCAGCTCCGACTCTTGGCGCAGAAAAGCGAGCCGCACGTTCTGCGGGCGACGAACGGTGCCGGTGTCCGGGCGGAGGTCTCCCGCTGCGACGCTCAGCAGTGTGGACTTGCCGGCCCCGTTGGGTCCGGTCACTACGAGACGCCCGCGGTGTGACAGAGAGAACGCCGCCGGGCGCGTAAGCCTGCCGGTCACGGTCACGTCCTCCACGCTCAACAGCACCGCTCCGGTTCGGGTCGCAAGCTCCGGGAAGCGAAACACTTGCGGCGGCTCGGGAACAGTCACCGCGTGCGCTTCGAGTTGCTCCTGCCGGCGATGCACGCTCTGCACGAGCCCGCCCGCGCGCGTGGCCCGTCCGTGCTTGTTGGTTCCCTTCTCTGGTCGCCACCCCGAGACGAGTCGGTTCTGCGCCGAGCTGAGACTGTCCTGCAGCCGCGCGAGCTCGGTCTGCTGTCGCTCGAATTCGTGCTCCCACCGTTCGCGCTCGGCGCGCCGGCCCTCGCGGTAGCCGGCATAACCGTTGCCGTACACGCGCACCCGGTCATCCGGGGTCGGGTCGAGGTCCACGATCGTCTCCGCGACGTCGGAGAGCAGCGCGCGATCATGGGTGACGACGACCACGCCGCCGTTTCGCGACCGCAGTTGCGTGGTCAGAAACTCGAGGCCGCTTCGATCGAGGTGATTTGTGGGTTCGTCGAGGAGCAGGAAATCGTCGTCGGCGCCGAGCAGGCACGCCAGACGGACTCGATAGCGCTGCCCGACGGAGAGGTCGTCCAGGCGCCGGGATGGCTCCGTTTCGGCGTCGAGTGCTTCCAACGCGATCTGCACCCGCCGTTCGGCATCCCACGCATCGAGGACTTCGGCGTGTTCCAATGCGGCGGCGTATCGTTCTTCGGCGCCGGGGACGCCTGCGGCGAGTGACACCGCGGCCGAATCGAGGGCCGCAACGGCGGCGAGCGGCTGCGCGATCGCTTCCGCGACCGCCTGGCCCACTGTGCGGTTGCCGCCGGTCGGCATCTCTTGTTCGGCTATGCCGACCGTCCCGAGTCGCTGCACTACTCCGCTGTCCGGGGTGAGAGCGCCGCTGAGGACGTGCAGGAGCGTCGACTTCCCCCGGCCGTTCTCGCCCACGATCGCTACTCGCGAGGTGGCCGTGACCGTGAGGTCGACGTGGCTGAGGACGGGGGTGGCTCCGCGCGTTACGGAGACGTCGGAGGCGATGAGCTGCGCGCGATGGCGCGCTGGTAGAGGGGTGTTGAGGGAGAGCATTCGTATCCTTCGGAAACGACGCACCGCACGGCTATGAAGCGTGCGAGGGTGCGCAAGGTGACGGCGACCCGTGCAGGGTCGAGAACGAGCGGCCGCCGCAGGCTCGGATGACTCAACGAGCGCGGTAGGCCTTACTCAGCCGTCACAGGAAGTACAAATGCACATTCCGAGTGTATCGAACGACGTGATCAGAGCAACCACCGAAGAGACTCCGCCTGGAGTTTGTGGCTCTCGTCAGCGGGACGCGCCTGCCCGGAGATCTCCGCAACAGAGGAGAGGTACAAGCCCACCACACTCGGCGGACGACGATCTGCTAGCTGT
>NZ_JASBSF010000264.1 GCF_030149085.1 Microbacterium sp.
TGGTCGCTGTCGTCGACTCGAGGCCCGGGACGGCCTGGATGGCTGTTTCGATCGGTGTCGACACGTCGTTGGCGACAACCTCAGGCGACGCTCCCGGATACGTCGTGACGACGATGAGAGCGGGGAACTCGATCGAGGGGATCAGTTCCTGCTTCAGGCTGGTCAATGCGAGGCTGCCGAACAGGGCAGCGACGATCGTGACCAGCGCGATGAGGGCGCGGTTTTTCAGGCTCAGGACGGCGAGTTTCGACACGGTGGCCTTTGCTGTGTTCGGTGCTGTCGGGACGCGACGATACGCGGGTGTATCGCCCCCATCTTCGCACGGTGATTCCGGGGGATATCCCGAAAACTCCCGATCAGCCGGCGCCGGGAGCGAGCGCTGCGCCCAGCGCAAGCCCGCCCGCAGCGGCAGCGAGCGAGAGCACGAAGGTTCCGACGACGTTGACGATCGCGATCCGTCCGCGCCGCTCTTCGGCGAGCAGGATCGTCGTGACCGAGACGGCGCTGAAGGTCGTGAAGCCGCCGAGGAGGCCTCCCCCGATGATGAGCTGCAGGTCAGCGGAGGGAGCGGCGCCGGTCAGGATGCCGAGCGCGAACGACCCGACGACGTTGACGACGAAGACTCCCCATGGCGGGCCCCACCAGCGCAGGATGGCGACGTCAGCGCTGTAGCGCAGTGCTGCACCAACGCCGCCGGCGAGCGCACCGAGAGCGAGCAGAAGCGGGCTCATGCGGAGTGTCCACGCGCTGATGCCTGCCGGGGACGGGCGATCCAGAGCCCGGCGAGCGCAGCTACCAGCCCGGCGAGCACGGTGACGACCGCGAGCGGCAGCGATGCCGGGTCCACTGCGAGCACGGCAAAGCTCGAGTAGGTCGTGAACCCTCCCATCACCCCGACTCCCCAGAACGTGCGCATCCTGGTGGCGCGGGCGGGGTCGGCCTGAGCCTCGGCCCGCCCCGTCACCACGCCAAGCAGGAAGGACCCGATGATGTTGATGAGCGGGATGGAAAACCACTGGACCGAGGGATCCTCGATGAGCAGGATGAGCAGTCGCGCGGCAGTACCGATCACCCCGCCCGCGAACACCAGCCACAGTTGAGCCCCCGAGAAGCGCGGTCTGGTCGCCATCCGCTCAGGCTAACGCTCCGACCGGCGCATCGCCGCTCTCGCATACCGGTTTCGGGGCGCGGAAACAACCCCGTTGTCGCGCGGCGTCGACGGTGACATCGTCACGGGGTGGCGAGCGCGCCCGACACGTGTCGAGCATGCTCCCCGACGTCCAACGAAAGGTGCCCCATGAACATCGCACTTCTGCTCGTCATCATCATCGCCGTCGTTCTGGCTATCGTCGGCGGCCTCAACACGGCCTTGAACTGGCTGCTCTGGGTCGCCCTCATTGTCGGTGTGATCGCCCTGATCGCATTCCTGTTCAGGGTGATCAGCGGTAGCCGCCGCTGACGCACCCGCGACGAACGGATGCCGCGCTCCTCGGGGGAGGGGCGCGGCATCCGTTTGCCGTGGCGGGTTCGCGTGACTACAGCCGGGTGGTCACGTACTCCGTGAGCGCGTCGCGCACGAATTCAGCGCCGCCGTTCCCGCCGGCGGATGTCGCGTAGTTGGCCGCGAAGCGAGGGTCAGCCACATACATCTCCGCGAGGCCGAGCACGTAGGGTTTCAGCGCCGCGTCGCCCTCGTGAGCGGGAGTGCCGGGGATGGCGCGCAGCCACGTCACGTGACGCTCCGCCAGGGCCTGCGCCGCGGTCGAGCCTGGCGCGATTCCGGACTCAGCGGCAGCCGCCCAGGCCCGGGCGAGTTCAGCTGTCGCGTCCTTCCACGCCGACTGCTGCTCCGCTCCGAGTGAGCGCCACCACGCGTCCGAGCTGGCGTACGCCTCGGCGCCCCAGCGCTGCTCGACCTCGTCCTTGTAGACGGTGTGGTCGAAGCCGTCGAACATGTCGTCGTTCATCGTCGATTCACCTCCCTCCCATGCCCTGATCGTGGACTCCACCGCAGCGATCTGCCGGGCAAGTCTTGCCTGCTCCGAACGGAGCCATCCGATGTGTGTGCGCAAGGCCGCAGCGGGGTCCTGCTGCGCGTCCACGACCTCGGCGATGTCGCCGAGCGCGAGCCCCAGATCCCGCAGTAGCAAGATCCGCTGCAGTCGCACGAGGGCCTCAGCTCCGTAGTACCGATACCCGTTCGCGCCCGTTCGCGTCGGGGCCAGGATGCCGATGTCGTCGTAGTGCCGCAGCGTGCGTGTGGTCACGCCCGATCGCCGCGATACCTCATGGATGCTCCATTCCGTCATGGCATCCACGGTAGAAGTTGACGTTGCGTCAATGTCAAGAAGGCGCGCGGGGAATCTTGCATGACGCGTTATATCGCGTTATTCTCAAATCGCGTTATATCGCGTCTTTGCTTTCTTGCGACCAGAACGGAGCGGACCGTGACCCTCGAGAAGTGGCTCATTCACCCGGGAGAAACGCGCGTCATCGACCTCGACGATGTGCGTACCCTCAAGATCGGCCTCGTCGGTGGCCAGGTCGATGTCGTCGCCCACGACGAACCCGGGGTGCGAATCGAGGTCTACGGAGTGACTGTCAAAGACCTCCGCATCGAGGCAACCGGCGACGCCGTCGAGATCGATCACCCGCAGCTGCGCTGGGACAACTTCCTCGAGGCCTTCCGCAACTTCGGGTCCGGCGGCCCCAAAGCAGAGGTCAGCGTCGCGGTCCCCCGTTCGGTCGCCCTGAACCTCGGCGTCGTGAATGCGAGCGCCCTCGTTTCGGGGCTTGAGGCCGGCGCACGCCTCAACACCGTGTCGGGCGACATCATCGTCGACGGCCTGAGCGGCGACGTCACGGTCAATGCGGTCTCGGGCGATGTTCAGATCCGGGACCTCACCGGCACCCTGTCGGCGAACAGCGTCTCGGGCGATGTCGCCGCGACCGGCAGCATCCGCAAGGCGACGATCGACACCGTGTCGGGTGACATGCTGGTCGACACCACCGGCAACGCCCACGCCATCAGCCTGAACACGGTCAGCGGTAGCTCAACGATCCGACTCGATGAGGGACTTCCTGCCAACTTCGTCGTGCGCAGCGTGAGCGGTCGCATCCAGATCGACGGCGTGATGCGGTCGGGAAGCGGTGTGACCAACTACACCGGCTCGACCGGCGAGCTGAGCGGCTCCTTCGTGGACGTGCGCACAAACTCCGTCGCTGGCGGACTCACGGTGCTGCGCCGCTCCCCCGCTTCGACACCGGCGGATGCCCCGAGCGAGGCGGAGGGCCTGTGATGGCCCCCGTCTTCTCTCACGGCGACCTGCGCCTGTACCTGCTCTCGCTCCTCGACGAGGGGCCGCGACATGGCTACGACATCATGCAGGCCCTGTCGGATCGCACCGGCGGCACCTACACCCCGAGTGCCGGCACGGTGTACCCGCGGCTCGCGAAGCTCGAGGAGGAGGGCCTGGTGACCAAGACCGTCGACGGTCGCAAGACGATCTACGAGATCACGGATGCCGGCCGCGCCGAGGTGGCATCCCGCGCCGACGACCTCAAGAGCATCGAGGACGGTCTTGCCGATTCGGTGCGCCTCATCGCCGACGAGGTACGCGGGTCGGTGCGTGAGGCGATGAAGAGCCTGCGCGCAGACCTCGCCGCCGCCAGCAGGGCAGAGCGCGAGGATCGCGATCAGCAGGTGCGGGACGTCACCGACGACCTGCGCTCCCTCTCGCGGGAACAACTGCACCGGGCCGAGGTTGCGATCAGCGAGTTCCGCGCCCAGGTGCGCGCCGACCTGCGCACGCACGTTGCCAAGGGCGGCACACTCGCGGCATCCGTCGTGGACGAGCTGGCAACCGGCCTGGACGAGGTGACCCGCGCCATCACTCGCTCACTGCGCGACTGAGGCGGCTCGGATCTCCGGACCGATTGCAGGATGAACCTGCGTTCGGGCCGCTCAGCTGGTCGGCCAGAGATCCTCGTCATCGGGTGCCGGCTCACCCAGAGGCACGACGAGGATCGGGCGCGCCTGCCGGTGGGCCAACCGGGCGGCAACCGACCCGGTGAAGAACTCGCGGATCGACTCGCCGATACCGCGCTTGCGGGTCCCGACGACGAGCAACCGAGCGTCCACCTGCTCCGCGAGGTGCTTGATGGCCAGCGCCGGGTCGCCGACGAGCTGATGGAGGCGCCAGTCGACGTCGAATCCGTCCAGCGCGTGGGCCACGGAGGCGCGCACGAGGTCGATATCCGCCTCGCCCGGCGCGATGTTCACGTCGATAGGAGCGGTGTGCACGTACCCGTCAGGATCTTCGTACGTCACGAACCGGGTGACGTCGACGTGGGCCACAACCAGGGGCGCCTTCATCATGGCGGCGTACTTCGCGGCCTCCTTCACGACGCGGGGGTTCTGGTCGGGAACGACCCCGACGATCACCGCGCCGCGCACCGCCGCCGCGTCCAGGGGCGCCGTTGTGAGCTCTGGCCGTTCGTCCGCCATGGGGATTCCCTCCTCGACATACGGAGCCGAGGGGTGCACAGCCGCGGGCCCTCGAGGGCTCCGTGATATTCTGAATGCTACTCTTCCCGGCGAAAGACCGGATCGTGAATGCACGGGCTGCGGAGCGCGGAGACCCGCGCTTCAGCCCGCGGGTCAGAAATGAGGGGGTCTCGCATGGGGCGTGGCCGTCAAAAGGCGAAACACACCAAGATCGCCCGCGAACTCAAGTCCTACAGCCCGAGCGTCAACTATGCGGCGCTCGAGAAGGAACTGGGTCACCCGTCCGACGATGATCTGTACGTCGACAAGTGGGCCGATGAGTTCGACGACGAGGATGACGAACTCGACGAGACCGCCTGAGCGCGCCTCGTCCCGTCATCGCGCTCCCACTCAGGACTCCTGACTGGCCTCGACCCAAGTGAGATACTCCTCCGTCACGGTTCCGGTGACGTAGCGTCCGTCGAAGCAGCTCATGTCGAGGTCCTCGACATCCGAGCCTTCGAGGATCGCCGCCTTGAGGTCGGCGACCTCCTGGTACACGACGTAATCGGCACCCAGCTCCTCAGCGATCTCGGGGATGGAGCGTCCGTGTGCGACAAGCTCGTGGCGGGTCGGCATGTTGATGCCGTAGACGTGCGGGTATCGCACGGGAGGGGCTGCCGAGGCAAAGGTCACGGATGTCGCACCGGCATCCCGCGCCATCTGGATGATCTGCTTCGAGGTCGTTCCCCGCACGATCGAGTCGTCGATGAGCAGCACGTTCTTGCCCTTGAACTCGCTCGACATCGCGTTGAGCTTCTGTCGCACGCTGCGCTTGCGGGCCGACTGGCCGGGCATGATGAAGGTGCGGCCGACGTACCGGTTCTTGTAGAACCCCTCGCGGTACTCGATGCCGAGCTTGCGCGCGACCTGCATCGCGGCGGGCCGGGATGAGTCAGGAATCGGCATGACGACGTCGATCGTCCCCGCGGGGGTGTACTTCGCGATGGTGTCGGCCAGGCGGTCACCCATGCGCAGCCGTGCCTCGTACACCGAGATCCCGTTCATGATCGAGTCGGGCCGCGCAAGGTAGACGTACTCGAACGAGCACGGCACGAGCTGAGGATCCTCGGCGCACTGCTTCGTGTGCAGATGTCCGTCGAGGTCGATGAACACCGCCTCGCCCGGCATGACGTCGCGGACGACCTCGAACTCGCCGTTTTCGAGCACGAGGGACTCGGACGTGACCACCCACTCGTACGATCCGTCGGCTGCCCGTCGCGTGCCGAGGATCAGGGGTCGGATGCCGAACGGGTCGCGGAAGGCGAGCAGGCCGTGGCCCGCGATGAGGGCGATGGTGGCGTACGAGCCTTCGACGCGGGCGTGGACGCGGGACACGGCTTCGAAGATCTCGTCGGGCTCGAGATCGATCCCCGAAACCGTCGCCTGCAGCTCGCCGGCGAGGACGTTGACCAGCAGCTCGGTGTCGGAGCTCGTGTTCAGGTGGCGACGATCCTTGTGGAAGAGCTCGTCGGTGAGTTCGCGGGTGTTCGTGAGGTTGCCGTTGTGCACCAGCACGATGCCGTACGGCGCGTTGACGTAGAAGGGCTGTGCTTCTTCTTCGCTGGATGCTGTGCCCTTGGTGGCATAACGCACGTGGCCGAGCCCGATCGTGCCGAGCAGCGACCGCATGTCGCGCGTGCGAAATGCCTCGCGCACCTGGCCACGCGCCTTCGTGATGTGAAAGACCCCACTCGGTTCCGCCGTGGCGATTCCGGTCGAGTCCTGCCCGCGGTGCTGCAGCAGCAGAAGCGCGTCGTAGATCTCTTGGTTGACGGGGCCCCGCCCGACCATGCCGACGATTCCACACATGGGGTGTTACTGCGCTCCTTCGGCGAACGATCCGACCAGGCGAACGGCACCGCCGTCAACGCCCTTCGCCCCTTCCACGTACGTGCCACTGGGCCTCGGCCCGTCGGAGACAACGCCGATCTGCCACGCGGCAATACCTTCGGCGGTCAGCGCGGATGCCGCATCCGCTGCCCGATCTGCCGCGACGACCGCGACGAAGCCGATACCGAGATTCCACGTGCCCTCGGTGTCCGAGAGAGGGATGCCGCCAAGGTTGGCAAGTGACTGGAACACCACCGGCGGAGTCCAGGTCGCACGGTCGATATCGACCCAGGTGCCAGCCGGAAGGACGCGCGCGAGGTTCGCAGCAATCCCGCCGCCGGTCACGTGGCTGAGCGAATGCACCCCGCCGCCGGACTGTGCGATCAGCCGCAGCAACGGCGCCGTGTACAAGCGAGTGGGCTCGAGCAGAACCTCACCCCAGGTGGTGCCACCGAACTCGGCCGCGGCATCCGTGTACGACAGGCCGGATGCCGAGACGATGTGGCGCACGAGCGAGTAGCCGTTGGCGTGGAGTCCGCTCGAAGCGAGCGCGAGAACCACGTCACCGTTCTCGACGCGATCGGCCCCGAGCACGGCGTCAGCCTCGACGACGCCCGTTGCAGCTCCCGCGACGTCGTAGTCATCGACGCCGAGCAGGCCCGGGTGTTCGGCTGTCTCACCGCCGACCAGAGCTGTTCCGGTCTCTTCGCAGCCGCGCGCGATACCCGCCACGATGTCGGCGATGCGCTCGGGCACGACCTTGCCGCACGCGATGTAGTCGGTCATGAACAGGGGCCTGGCGCCGACGACGACGATGTCATCGACGACCATTCCGACGAGGTCTTGGCCGATGGTGTCGTGCTTGTCGATGGCCTGGGCGATGGCGACCTTCGTGCCGACGCCGTCGGTGCTCGTCGCGAGCAGCGGACGGCGGTACGAGCGGAGGGTCGACGCGTCGAACAGGCCGGCGAAGCCACCGACACCGCCGAGGACTTCGGGTCCCTGGGTGCGACGGACCGCAGCCTTCATGAGTTCGACGGCGAGGTCACCCGCTGCCGTGTCGACACCTGCTGCGGTGTAGGGATTGCTGGGGGCGTTGTGGGACTCCACCCGAACAGCCTACCGGCGCGTCCTCAGCTCTCGTCGCGCATCCATGGTGGCGGCTGATCGGTCATCGGCCGGGAGAGGTCGTCGACGAAGGTGACCTCCTGCGCAGCACGTGCGTCGCGGATGCGGCGGAGGGTGCGTCGCTCAGCGAAGAGGATGATGCCCGCGCTGATCAGCAGGCACACTGCGACCGACACCATGGCGTTCAGCCCGAACGCCCAGATGACCCCGGCTTCGCCGGACGAGGCAACACCGTCGCCCGACACCGCCCCGAGCGTGGTCAGGATCGCAGCGATGAGGAGGCCCCCAGCGATGCCGGCGCCGAGGATGCGCCCATACCGTGGCGATCGTCGCACGTGAACCCGCTGCACCTGGACGTCGATGATGTGCTCGTGTGGATCCGGTGAGGATGACTCGCGCTGGACTGCCATGTGACTGCCCTCACCCGGTTCCGGTCAGTCGGCCGAGATGATGCGCTCGTGCTCGACCCGCATCGTGCGGGCGCGGCGCGCGTAGATCCGGTCGAGGATGAGGGCCACCGCTCCGCCGAGGGCGACGCCGCTCGAGACGAAGATCAGCAGCAGGAACCCGAAGACCTGCATCTGGGAGTAGACGAGGCCCGTGTTCGGGCTCTCTTGCGTCGTCCCGTCGAACAGGAACGTCAGGATCATCGCGACGAGCAGGCCCAGGGCACCGCCCATCAGCAGGAAGACAGAGTACTTCGGGCTGCGCCGCACCGTCACCTGCTCGAGGTGGTCGTCACTCGTCGGGGACATGGTCTCCATTCTCGCACCCTCCCGCCCAGCGGGATTCGCGGGCGGGAGGGTGCGAGAGCGTGAGGTGTCAGTCGTCGTGTGTGCCGGGCCCGGCATCCGACCCGCGACGGCGGGCGATGAGCACGCCGGCTGCGACGATCACCGCGAGAAGTCCGACACCACCGGCGATCCAGGGCCACACCGGCGCTTCGGGGGCGCTGGATGCCGCATCCTCGGTCATCAGCGGCGCAGCGTCAGCGGGCTCCTCGGCCACGGCGGGTGCCGCCGTGACACAGTCCGAGGTGACGGGGATCACGGCCGAAATCGGGTCGAGCTCCTCACCACTGGAGTAGGTGCCGAAGGCGGCAGCTCCGGCATCCGTGAGTGTCGCCGGGACAGCATCGAGCGTGATGGCACCGTCCGCGACCTCGAGTGACGGCACCGCGAACTGCGCGAACCGCACTCCGGTCTCAGAGACCGAGGCGCCATCCTGCGTCTCACCCGCAACGTCGAAGACCAGAGCAGGTCCGGGGGCCGCACGGAGGTCGTCACGCTGCTGTTGACGGGCATCGCGATCAACGCCATCGCCGGCGCGGGCCTCGCGCTGCTGACCTTCCTCGGCACGACATCGACGCGCGAGCAGATCGTGTTCTGGCAGCTGGGGAGCCTCAACGGAGCCCTCTGGCAGAACATCGCCCTGGTCGCGCCGCTGGTGCTGATCGGATCGATCGTTGCGCTCGTGGTCGCGAATTCGCTCGACCTCTTCGCCCTCGGCGAGCGCACCGCACGGCACCTCGGCGTGCGGGTCGAGGCGTTGCGGATCGTCGTCATCGTGACCGTCGCGCTCCTGGTGTGCGCCGCCGTGGCGTTTGCCGGCATCATCGCCTTCGTCGGACTCGTGATCCCCCACCTGCTGCGGATGGCGATCGGCCCCGCGCACCTGCCGCTCGTGATCACGAGCGCGCTGGGCGGTGCGCTGCTGATCGAACTCGCCGACCTTGTCGCGCGCACCGCCGTTCCGTTGGCAGACCTGCCGATCGGCATGCTCACCTCCCTCATCGGCGGGCCGTTCTTCCTGTGGCTCCTGCTGCGAGCGCGCAAGAGCGCGGGAGGCTGGGCATGAGCATCCGGCTGAGTGCGCGCGGCGTCACGGTCCACCCGGATGCCGCCCCCGCACCGATCCTCGAGAACGCGGACCTCGAGCTGCGGGCGGGCGAAGTCCATGCGCTGGTGGGCCCCAACGGCGCCGGCAAGTCGACCCTGTTCGGAGTTCTCGCCGGAGACATCGCCCCGCGTCCGGGGCTGTCGACCTCGACGGTGCACCCCTGGCCAGCATCCCCCCGAAGGATCTCGCCCGCCAGCGCGCCGTGCTGCTGCAGCAGAACGACGTGGCGTTCGCCTTCACGGTCGAGCAGGTCGTGCGGATGGGGCGCGCTCCGTGGGCTCGCACAGAGCGAGAGGATGCGGATAACGACCTTGTCGACGCTGCGCTCGCCGCGACGGACATCGGGGCTCTGCGTCACCGCGCGGTCCGATCACTCTCCGGCGGAGAGCGGGCCCGTGTCGCCCTGGCCCGGGTGCTGGCGCAGGATGTCGGCATCCTGCTGCTGGATGAACCAACCGCAGCGCTCGACCTGCGTCACCAGGAGGACGTCCTGCGCATCGCGCGAGATCGCGCAGCGGCCGGGGCCGCGGTCGCCCTGGTCGTCCACGATCTGAACGCGGCGCTGGCCTACAGCGATCGCGCCACGCTGCTCTCCTACGGACGGGTCGTCGCCACCGGCACACCCGCCGAGGTGCTTACGGCGGAACGCATCGAGGATGTCTACGGGCAGCCCGTCGACATCCTCACCCACCCCGTCACCGGAGTCGGCGTCGTCGTCCCGAAGCGGTAGTCGGCCCAGCCCGGCACGGATGCTGCGCTCACGGTCGGAGCGGGAGGAGATGCGAGAAGTCGGCGCGCACTCCGGAGGCCCGCAGCGCCCCGGAGGTTTCGGCATCCGACCACCCACTCGCTCCCGTCGCGAGATCGATGAACGTCGCGGCATCCATCTCGACGACGTTGGGCGGGGTGCCGCGGGTGTGACGCGGTCCCTCGATGATCTGTGTCGCCCCGAACGGCGGAACGCGGACCTCGACCGTCGCGCCCGGGGCCTTCTCGGCGAGCAGCTGGAGCAGGTAGCGCACAGCTGTCGCGGTCTCGGGCCGGCCGGCCGTGCCGTCGGCCACGGCCCCGAGGGCGGCGCGTCCGGCTTCGGTCGTGATCTTGGGAGGCACGGTTCCACGCTACGCCGGTCGGTAGGCTGACCGGGTGCGAATTCTCGTCCTCGGCTCCGGTGCCCGTGAACACGCGATCATCACGTCGCTGCGCAGCGAAGGGGAGGCGCACGAGATCTTCGCTGCCCCGGGAAACGCCGGCATCGCCCAGGACATCACGGTGGTCGCCCTTGATGCAAACGACCCTGTCGCCGTCGCCTCCTTCGCACAGACGGAGTCGATCGGTCTCGTCGTGATCGGACCGGAGGCACCCTTGGTGGCCGGGGTCGCTGATGCGCTGCGCGAGCGCGGCATCCCGACCTTCGGGCCGGGTAAGGCCGCCGCACAGCTCGAAGGATCCAAGGCCTTTGCCAAGCGCATCATGACGGCAGCCGGCGTCCCCACGGGACGTGCCACCCACGCCGCCACGCTCGACGAGGTCGCCGCTGCCCTCGACGAATTCGGGGCCCCGCACGTCGTGAAGGCCGACGGACTCGCGGCGGGCAAGGGCGTCATCGTCACCGACGACCGCGAGGCGGCGCTCGAGCATGCAGCCGAGTACCTCGGCACCGGCGGTGTGCTGGTCGAGGAGTTCCTGTCAGGACCGGAGGTGTCGCTCTTCTTCCTCAGCGACGGCGACACCGTGCGGGCGCTCAGTCCCGCCCAGGACTTCAAGCGCCTCCGCGACGGTGACCAGGGCCCGAACACCGGCGGCATGGGCGCTTACTCACCGCTCCCATGGCTGAGCGACGACTGGGGCGGCGAGGCGGCCTTCGTCGAGCAGGTCACCCGTGAGGTCGCTGAGCCCGTCATCCGTCAGCTGGATGCCGAGGGCACGCCGTTCATCGGCCTGCTCTACGCGGGCCTCATCCTGACCGAGCGCGGCGTGCGCGTGATCGAGTTCAACGCGCGCTTCGGAGACCCCGAGACGCAGGTCGTGCTGCCACGCCTGGTCGAGCCGCTGTCAGGGCTTTTGCTGGCGGCAGCCTCGGGCAACCTCGAAGACGTGGCGCAACCGACCTTCCACGACACCGCAGCAGTCACCGTCGTACTGGCGAGCGAGGGTTATCCCGCGGCTCCGCAGGTCGGCCGCCCGATCACGGGCACGGATGCCGCGGCATCCGTCGACGGCGTTCACCTGGCGCATGCCGCAACGGCCGCCGGGCCCGAGGGGCTCGTCGCGACCGGCGGCCGAGTGCTGAATGTCGTGGCGATCGGTGACGACTTCGGCCAGGCGCGCTCGCGTGCTTACGACGCGCTCTCGAAGATCACGCTTGAAGGCGGCCAGTTCCGCACTGACATCGCCGCCCGCGTCAGCTGACGGCCTGTCGCGGCTTGCGGTGGATGAACAGCGACGCCGCGACCGCGATGAGAATCACGGATGCCGGCAGCATGAGGGTCTGAGCCATCGCGGTCGAGAAGCCGTCGGCCACCGCGGCGGGCAGCGTGCCGCCACCGAAGCTCTCGGTGCTTTCGGCGGCTCCCGGCAGGTTCGCTTCGAGCCGTGACTGCATGAACGCCGCGATCGCAGCCGAACCGATCACCGAACCGACGGTGCGGGTCGTGTTGTAGATGCCGGCGCCAGCGCCCGCTTCGCGGGGCGACAGGCTGTTGGTCGCAGCGGTGGCCAGCGGTCCCCACATTCCCGCGTTGCCGATTCCCATCAGGGCCGACGGGAGCAGGAACATCCAGATCGGGGTGTCGACGTTCAGCATCGCGGCGTACCACCACAGCGAAACCGACACCAGAAGGATGCCGGGTACGAGCAGCCAGCGCGCGTCGGTGCGGTCGAGCAACCGCCCGGCCAGCGGTGCGAGCACGCCCGAGAGCACCGCCATCGGAATCAACAGCAGGGCTGACTCGGTCGGGGTGAGCCCGCGGGCCAGCTGCAGGAAGAACATCAGAGGCAGCGCCATCGTCGTCACCGTGAACCCGACGGCAGCGATCGAAAGGTTCGCGAGCGAGAAGTTGCGGTCGCGGAAGAGGGGAAGTGGCACGAGGGGTTCGCTGCGGGTGCGCGCCTGCGTCCAGATGAAGATCCCGAGCAAGATGACCCCGACGATGATGAGTCCCCACACTGAGATGGGGCCCCAAATCACTCCCCAGTCATAGGCCTCTCCCTCTTGCAGCCCGAAGACGATGCAGAAGAGGGCAGCAGCACTGAGCACGACACCCACGATGTCGAAGCGGTGGCGGTGCGTCTCGAGTCGGGGCACCAGAACCGCCGCGAGCACGAACGCGATGACCCCGACGGGCACGTTGATGAAGAAGATCCACTCCCAGCCGAGTCCGTCGACGAGCAGGCCGCCCGCGAGCGGACCGACGAGCGTCGCGACGCCGGCGGTGGCTCCCCACAGGCCCATTGCCGCGCCACGGCGGTGCGGGGGGAATGTGCGGGTGATGACGGCCATCGTCTGGGGGGTCATGAGCGCGGCGCCGAGCCCCTGAACCGCGCGCCAAGCGATGAGCGCGCCAAGCGTCGGTGAGAGGCCGCAGGCCAGGGAGGCCCCCGTGAAGATCACCAGTCCGATGAGGTAGATGGTCTTGGGCCCGAAGCGGTCGCCCAGGCGGCCGGTGATCAGCAGCGGCACGGCGTAGGCCAGCAGGTAGGACGAGGTGACCCACACCACGTTGTCGAGGTTGGCGGTGTTCGGGTCGAGGGCCGCCTTGATGGCGGGGTTGGCCACAGCGACGATCGTCGTGTCGACGAGGATCATGAAGAACCCGATGACAAGCGCGAAGAGGGCGGGCCAGGGGCTCCGTGCCGGAGCGTCGGATGCCGGCGGCGCAGCGGGGCGGGTGGTCTCGGTCATGAGCGTGCAGCTTCTCTCTGTGCGCGATAGACGGTTTCGTGGGGCTTCGGGTCGCCGCCCCAGGCGTAACCCGGGTCGGCAAGGCGATCGATGGTCTGGTGGAGCCACCGGGTCTCAGCGGTCAGCAGCGCTTCCTGGCGCTCGACCTCGATGAGGTATTGCTCGGGGACGCCATCGGCCCGTGCTGCGGCGAGTCCGGTCCGGTGCTCGGCGTAGTCAGCGTCCAGCTCGGTGGCACGCTGCCGGAGGAGTTCGATCACCTCGCTGCGCTCGAGGTTGTGCGCCTCGGCCAGAGCCACGCGGAACTCGACGGGGCGATCGACCCGCGGCAGTTCGGCGCGCAGCCACGCGCGCACCGCTTCGGCGCCCGCGGGCAGGAGCGTGTAGGTGGTGCGCTCGGGGCGGTTGCCGTCGCGGTCGCTGCCGACTTCGTCGATCAGGCCGGCCCGCTGCAGGCGCGCGATCGTGTGATAGAACGTGCCGTTCGTGATGGCGACCATACGGTCGTCGCGGCGGTGGCGCAGCAGCCGGATCATCTCGTACGGATGCATGTCATCCTCACGCAGCAGCGCCATCGCCATGATCGCGATCGGCGTCAGCGTGTGGTGCGCGGGTTTCACGGCGTGCGTCCTTCCAAATATGGTCCATATCGGCTAGTCCACATGGACTATACGCGCATATCGGCATTCGGCCAAGCCGGCGGGTCCCCCCCCTCGAATGCCAGTAGACACGCGGCACCCTGACCCGCGAAGATCGGCTCAGATCAGCCGTCACCGCGGATGTCAGGGCTCAGTGGGGAGGTCACCGATGGTTCGGATCCGTCAGCACCCGCGCGTGCGGGAGGCTCACGCAGATGACATCGACGGCGTCGTCCGGCTGTGGCAATCCGTTGCAGGCTCCGGTGGCGCGGTCTACTCGCTGGCCGAGGTCATCGCCTCGTGCCGCGAGGATGTCGCCATCGTTGCCGTCGTCGGCGAGGAGGTCGTCGGCGCCGCCGTCGGTCGGGCGGCGCACGCCCAGGGGTGGCTCGTCTTCTTCGCCCTCGACGACGAGGTCGATCCGGGTGTCGCGGGCGAGCTGCTCGATGCACTCGAACGCCGGATGGCACCGCTGGGGCTCGGAACCCTGTCGGCCCTCGTGTCCGAGGAGGGCGGCGGAGCCCAACACCTGGTACAGAACGGCTTCCACGAGCAGCGCCACCTGCGCTACTTCGAGCGTCGACTCCCTGTGCAGCGGCGTGAGCTGGATCTGCTGAAGGAGGTCGGTGGCCGCGTCCTTCCCCGCGACCTGTGGAACGCCGTGGCGGGGATGCGGCAGGAGAAGAACCTGCTCGAGGAGCGCCTCGTCGCCCCGCTCGCACAACCCGAGCTGGCTGCCCGGTTCGGGGTCGTGGCACCGCGCGCTGTCATGCTGTTCGGCCCGCCCGGAACGGGGAAGACCACATTTGCCCGCGCCGTCGCGTCCCGCCTCGACTGGCCGTTCGTCGAGCTGTTCCCGTCCCGGCTGGGTGATGCGCCCGGCGGGATGGCCAGCGCCCTACGCACCTCGTTCGAGAAGATCGGTGAGCTCGAACACGCCGTCGTGTTCATCGACGAGGTCGAGGAGATCGCGTCCCGCCGCGGGGGCACACCTCCGTCTCCCACGCAGGGTGTGACGAACGAACTGCTCAAACTCATCGCCGAGTTCCGCGACCGTCCGGGTCGCCTCTTGGTGTGCGCGACCAACTTCGTACGCGCACTGGATGCCGCCTTCCTGCGCCACGGGCGGTTCGACTACGTTCTGCCTATCGGATTGCCCGATGCCGAGGCCCGCGAAGCAATCTGGACGCGCTACATCCCGATCGACTCCCTCGGCGAACTCGATCTGCCGAAGCTCGTGCAGGCAAGCGACGGTCTGACCCCAGCAGATATCGAGTACGCCGCGCGACGTGCCTCGCAAGAGGCGCTCGGCCGAGCGATGCGCGAGGGAGACGCGGCGACGGGGCTCGAGACCGAGGACTACCTCGCGGCGCTGGCATCCACTCGCGCAACGGTTTCGCCCGAAGCGGCAGCGGAGTTCACCGAAGACATCGAGTCGCTCGCTCGCCTGTGACCGGTGCCCGGCACCGGCCTGTCATCGGCCCACGGCAGGGCGCGGCGACCTGCGAGAATGCTCGGGTGACAGATCACGGCGCTCCCGTTTCGCTGCCCGGATGGCATCCCGTCTACTCGGGCAAAGTCCGTGACCTCTACCTTCCTGACGATGAGACCGACACCCGGATGCTGGTGGTCGCGAGCGACCGCGTCAGCGCGTTCGACCACGTGCTCGAGCCCGGGATCCCCGGTAAGGGAACACTGCTGACCACGCTGAGCCTGTGGTGGTTCACGCAGCTCGCGGGGGCTGACGGCGGCGCGCCGATTCCGAACCATCTCGCGGGCGATCAGGCCGAGGTTCCGGATGCCGTCAGCGGCCGTGCCATGCTCGTGCACCGCCTCGAAATGTTGCCGATCGAGTGCGTCGTGCGCGGCTACCTAACCGGTTCGGGCTGGGCAGAATACACCGCGAGCGGCACGGTATGCGGCATCCAGCTGCCGGCGGGACTCAGCAACGGAGACCGCCTTCCCGAGCCCCTGTTCACGCCCGCCTACAAGGCCCCGCTCGGCGAGCACGACGAGAACATCACGTTCGACCAGACCGTCGAGCTCGTCGGAGCCGACCGCGCGGCACAGCTTCGCGACCTCTCGCTGGAGACCTACCGCCGCGCCGCCGACACCGCCGCTGGGCGCGGACTGATCCTCGCTGACACGAAGTTCGAGTTCGGCATCCGTGACGGAGAGCTGACCCTGGCCGATGAGGTGCTGACGAGCGATTCGTCCCGCTACTGGGATGCCGAGGCGTGGCGAACCGGAACGACTCCGGCCGAGCGCATGGCGAGCTTCGACAAGCAGATCGTGCGCGACTGGCTTGCAGCAGCCTGGGACAAGACCGGCACGCCCCCCGACCTGCCCGCCGAGATCGTCGAGCGGACTGCCGAGAAGTACCGAGAACTCATCGACCGCCTGACGAGCTCCTGACCCCGACCCGGCGGCGGGACTGCCCTCAGGAGCTCTGCCGGACGATCAGCTCCGTGTCGAGAATCGTCGCGTGCGGGGGCGTCCCGCCGGCGAGCAGGTCGAGCAGCACGCTCACCATGTGCTCCCCCTGCTCGAACGACGGTTGGCGAATCGTCGTGAGCGGTGGGTCCACGGTTTCGGCGACCGGTGAGTCATCGAAACCGATGATGGCGACATCCGTCGGCACCTTCAGCCCCGCGCCGGCGAGCACCGAGATGGCACCCTGGGCCATGAGGTCGCTCGCGATGAACAGCGCGCGCGGCGGCGGCCCGGCGTTCAGGATGCGGCGCATCGCGCCTGCACCACCGTCGGTCGTGAACCCGCCGTCGGCGTGCGCTCCCTCCGGAAGGCCTGCTTCGGCGAGCGCCTGCCGGTATCCGGCGAGGCGGTCCACGCCGCCGGGCATCGTGAGGGGTCCGGTGATCGTGCCGATGTCGGTGTAGCCCTTCTCGATCAGGTACCGGGTGGCGTCGTACCCGGCGCGGACGTTGTCGACATCCACGTAATAGTCGGTGCCCCGCTCGCGCACCGGACGGCCACCGTAGACCACGGGGACTGCTGCCGCGATGCGATCGATGAACGTGTCACTCGTGTGGTGCGAGACGATCAGGGCGCCGTCGACGCTTCCCGACCGCAGGTAGCTCGTGGTCTTGTCACCCGGGTCGTCGCTGGCGATGAAGAGGTTGAGCACGTAGTCAGACGAGCGCAGCCCCGCGTTGATCCCCGAGACGATGGCGGCAAAGAACGGGTCACCGAAGAAGCGGGTTGTGTCTTCGGGCACCACCAACGCCAGGGCCCGGGTCTGGCGGCTGGCAAGCGAGCGCGCAGCACGGTTGGGCACATAGTTCAACTCGGCGATCGCGCGGTTGACGGCATCCAGAGCCGCAGGGCTCACCGCCGTCGAGCCGTTGACCACACGCGAGACCGTCGAGCGCGAAACACCGGCAGCTGCAGCCACCTCTTCGATCGTCACAGCACCGCGAAACGGGGTAGCCCGTACAAGCTCCTCGCCCACGACGGCCTCGCTCATCGTTCCACCGTCCACGTGGGTATCCTCCCTCGGCGGGCGCCTCGCCTAGGGCGATTCGGGTAGCGCCCGCGCGGCGATGATCTCGCGGTAGCGGGCACCGCTGTCTTTGACGACCCGCTCCTGCGTGTCGTACTCGACTCGTACGATACCGAACCGCTTCGCGTATCCCCACGCCCACTCGTAGTTGTCCATGAGTGACCAGTAAAAGTACCCGCGCACATCGACACCGGCATCCGCCGCGTCGAGGATCGCCGCGAGGTGGTCTTCGAGAAAGGCGGTACGGGCGGCATCGTGGACGCGGGCCCCGCCGGCTTCGTCGACACGGATGTCGTCAAAGGCAGCACCGTTCTCGGTGACGTACAGCGTGACACCGGCCGGCTCGGCGTAGTCGTCCCACACGCGTCGCAGCAGGGTGGTCAGACCCGAGGGCTGGATCTCCCAGTTCATGGCCGTGCGCGGCAGGCCACGGTCGTGCCAGAAGATTCCCTCGTGCGAAGGGAACGGGGACGCCGTCTCTCGCTCGGTGGGAGCCTCACCGCCGCCGGGGCTGACCGCCGGGGGCGTGCCGCCGACGAGTTCGCCGTGGTAGTAGTTCACCCCGAGGCTGTCGATCGGCGTCGAGATCACGGCGAGGTCGGCATCCGAGACCGCCCCCTCCCACTCGGCTACCGCGGCCGCGTCGACGGCACGGATGTCTTCGACGATGTCGGCCGGGTACGAACCGCGGAAGATCGGGTCGAGGAACCACCGGTTGAACTGGCCGTCGATCCGACGGGCGGCGTCGAGGTCGGCTGGTGCGTCGGTGACGGGCTCGGCAACGGTGAGGTTCAGCGTGATCCCGAGGTTCAGCGACTCATCGCGCGCGCGCAATTCCCGCACCACCTGGCCGTGACCGAGCAGCAGGTGGTGCGAGGCGAGCATCCCTTCGGCGATGCTGAATCGACCGGGGGCATGGATGCCGGCGGTGTAGCTGAGGAACGACGAGCACCACGGCTCGTTCAGGGTGGTCCAGACCTTGACGCGGTCGCCGAGGGCATCGTGCACGTCAAGCGCGTACTCGGTGAACAGGTCTGCGGTCTCACGCGCGGCCCAGCCGCCACGCTCCTGCAACGCCTGCGGCAGGTCCCAGTGGTAGAGCGTGAGCCACGGCAGAATGTCGGCATCCAGCAGCTCGTCGACCAGGCGCTTGTAGAAGTCGAGCCCCGCCGGGTTGATCGCGCCGCCGTCGGGGCGGATCCGCGACCACGAGGTCGAGAAGCGGTACGTCTGCAGTCCGAGGTCGCGCATCAGCGCGACATCCTCGCGATACCGGTGATAGTGGTCGCACGCGACGTCGCCGTTGTCGGCGTTGATCACCGCTCCCGGGACGCGGCTGAAGGCATCCCAGATCGAATCGCGGCGCCCGTCTTCGTGGGCAGCGCCCTCGATCTGATAGGCCGCGGTCGCTGCGCCGAACAGGAAGTTCGTCGGGAACGGGCGTGCCGACACGGATGCCGTTGCCACGGTTTCGGTCGAGAAATTGGTGGTCATTTCAGCCTTTCACTGCTCCCGCCATGATGCCGCTCACGAGTTGCTTGCCCGCGAAAATGAAGAGAATCAGGAGCGGAATCGTAGCGAGGATCACTCCGGCGAGAACGATCGAGTAGTCGACGAAGTAGTTGGACTGCAAGAGCGAGAGCGCGACGGGAAGGGTCGGGTTCTGCCGGTCGAGCACGATGAACGGCCAGAAGAAGTTGTTCCAGGCCGTCACGAACGTGAACAGTCCGAGCATCGCGGCGGCGGGACGAGCCGCCGGGATGCCGATGGTCCAGAAGGTGCGGAACGAGCTGGCACCGTCGACGCGTGCAGCCTCGATCAGCTCATCGGGCACCGCCTGCTGCAGGTACTGCGTCATCCAGAACACCCCGAACGCCGTCACGAGCGCGGGAATGATGATCGCGCCGATCTGGCCGGTCCATCCGAGGTCGGAGAACAGGATGTACAGCGGCACGACGCCGAGCTGCGTGGGAACCGCCATGGTCGCGATCACGAAGACGAGCAGCCAGCGGCTCCCCGCGAAACGCAGTTTCGCGAAGGCCCATCCGGCAAGCGTCGAGAAGAAGACCACGGATGCCGCGATGACCACCGAGCTCCAGATGCTGTTCCACAGGGCCAGCCAGAAGTTCACGGCGGGGTTGGAGACCACGGCAGCGGCGTTTGCGAAGAAGTTGCCACCGGGGATCCACGACATGTTGGGGTCGCGGATCGTGCTCGAGTCCCCCGAACCGATGAGGATCGACCAGTAGTAGGGGAAGAAGCACCCGAGCAGGAAGACACCGAGGACGGCGTACGTGACCCATCCGGGGCGCTGGCCACGGATACCGCGGCGGCGCCGAGGCTTGCGCTCTTCCGGCGGGTACTCGTCGTGCGGGGCTACCGGGATCGGCTCGACGGCGGTCATCGCACGTCCTCCTTGGATGTCGATTCGACGGCGGACTCGGCCGCCAGTCGTTCGCGCGCCGCGCGGCTCTGAGCACGCCTCTCGCGGCGGCTGAGTTCACCCCGGCCGCCTTCGGTGCGCACAACGCTCTGGGTCACGAGCAGGTTGATGACACCGATCACGAGGATGATGATGAACAGGATCCAGGCAAGGGCCGCGGCACGGCCGAAGTTCCACTCACCCCACCCGATGTTGTAGAGCCAGAGGGTGATGGTCAGCCACTGCGAGTCGGCCCCGCCGGTGCCGTACTGGTCGTACATGCGCGGCTCATCGAAGATCTGCAGGCCACCGATCGTTGAGGTGATGATGACGAAGATGAGGGTGGGTCGCAGGCTCGGGACCGTGATGGAGAAGAACTGCCGGATGCGTCCCGCACCGTCCACGGTCGCTGCTTCGTAGTAGTCGCGCGGGATCGCCTGCATCGCGGCGAGCAGGATGAGGGTGTTGTATCCGGTCCACCGGAAGTTGACCATCGTCGCGATCGCGATGTGGCTGGCGAAGGCATCCGAGTGCCACGGAACGGCCGGGATACCGATCGAGGCGAGGAAGTTGTTCACCAGGCCGTACTGGTCGGCGAACATGTTGCTGAAGATGAGGGCAACCGCTACCGGAGCCATGACATAGGGGACGAGGACGCCCATGCGCCAGAACGTCTTGGCGCGGATGTTCTGGTCGAGCATCGCCGCGATGAAGATCGCGATGATCAGCTGCGGCACGCTCGAGAGCAAGAAGATGCTGAAGGTGTTGCGCAGCGCAATCCAGAACTTGGGGTTCGACAGAACCCATGTGTACTGCTCGAAGCCGATGAACTCGCCGGAGTTTCGGACCAGGTCCCAGTCCATGAACGAGATCACTGCCGTGTAGGCGATCGGGAAGAGTCCGACCACGAAGAAGAGGATGAAGAACGGCGAGATGTAGAGGTAGGGCGAGAGCTTCAGGTCCCACCGGCTGAGGCGGTGCCCGAAACCGATGCGGCGCGGGGGCCGGTCGGGGTTCTTCGCCGGAGCGTCAGATGCCGGGCGAGCGAGTGTGCTGGTCACGAGAGCTTCCTGAGATCGAGGGGAGGTGCCGCGGGCCCGGCGGCAGGGCGCCGGGGCCGCGGCGGGGTTTATCAGCCGATCAGGTCGACATGAGACCCCCACTGGTCCCACGACTGCTGCGGGTTCTGCGTGCCGTCTTCGACACGGGTCAGCGCCTGCTGCATGGCGTCGTTGATCTGGAAGTAGTACTGGCCCTTGAACGGTGCGACGTCAACGGCGTTGGCGCGATCGGTGAAGATCGAACCCACGGGAGCGTTGTTGAAGTACTCGTTCGTGGAGTCCAGCAGGATCGGGTCAGCCAGAGCGTCCACCTGGCTCGGGAACGTTCCAGCGTCCTCGAAGGCGGTGATCTGCTGCTCCGGAGCGGTCAACCAGTCGGCCAGCTGCTGGGCAGCGGCGACGTTCGCGCCGTTGGCAGGAACGGTCAGGTACGAGCCG
>NZ_JASBSF010000038.1 GCF_030149085.1 Microbacterium sp.
CTGATCAACACGATGATCGGGTTGCGCCTCATCGACGAGGTCGACACGGATGACGGCATCCATGAGCTCTTCGACACCTGTTTCCCGACCACGATGCGCGCCGTGCAGGATGTCGCCCCGCGCAGCAATGAACCCTGGTGAGCCTCGTCCCGCGTGAGGCGGGGGCCGCGGATGCATGAGTCCGCGCCACCGGTAGGCTGGGGCGCGTGACCATGGAGATCGAGATCGGCCGTGCCAAGCGCGCTCGCCGCGCGTACTCGTTCGACGACATCGCCGTCGTTCCTTCGCGCCGCACCCGCAACCCCGAGGATGTCTCGACGGCCTGGTCGATCGATGCGTTCCAGTTCGACATCCCCGTGCTCGGCGCTCCGATGGACTCGGTCGTGAGCCCCCGGACCGCGATCATGCTCGGTCAGCTCGGCGGGCTCGGTGTGCTCGATCTCGAGGGGCTGTGGACGCGGTACGACGACCCCGAGCCGCTGCTGGCCGAGATCGCATCGCTCGATGAGGCAACGGCGACATGCCGGATGCAGGAGCTCTACTCCGAGCCGATCAAACCCGAGCTCATCCGTGAGCGACTCCAGCAGATCCGCGACGCGGGCGTCACGGTCGCGGGCGCTCTGACCCCGCAGCGCACACAGCAGCTCTACGAAACGGTTGTCGCCGCCGGTGTGGATCTGTTCGTCATCCGGGGCACGACGGTCTCGGCCGAGCACGTCTCGAGCGTCGACGAGCCGCTGAACCTCAAGAAGTTCATCTACGACCTCGACGTTCCCGTCATCGTCGGCGGTGCCGCGACCTACACGGCAGCCCTCCACCTCATGCGCACCGGCGCCGCGGGCGTGCTCGTCGGCTTCGGCGGCGGGGCAGCGTCGACGACGCGCGGTGTGCTCGGCATCCACGCACCGATGGCCACGGCCGTCGCCGACGTCGCTGGTGCTCGCCGCGACTACCTGGACGAGTCGGGCGGGCGCTATGTCCACGTGATCGCCGACGGTGGCGTCGGAACCTCCGGCGACATCGTCAAGGCGCTCGCGATGGGAGCCGATGCCGTCATGCTCGGTGTCGCGCTCTCACGCGCGACCGATGCCCCGGGCCGCGGTTACCACTGGGGCCCGGAGGCCAACCATCCGAAGCTCCCGCGCGGGCGCCGCGTGAAGGTCGACCAGGTGACAAACCTCGAGTCCGTGCTCTACGGGCCGGCGCCTGTCGCTGACGGCACCGCGAACCTCATCGGGGCGCTGAAGAAGTCGATGGCCACGACCGGCTACTCCGATCTCAAGGAGTTCCAGCGCGTCGAGGTGGTCGTCGCGCCGTATACGGGCGGATGACAGGCCAGACAGTGTTTCCCCCGACCCTGCGGGAGGTCATGCTCCGACCCCGCTGGATCGGGGTCCTGCTGCTCGCGCTCGTTGTCGCGGGGGTGTTCGCGTGGCTCGGCCAGTGGCAGCTCGCGCGGGCGATCGACACCGACCCGCTCCCACCCGGGGTCACCGAAGAAGTTCGGCCGCTCGCGGAGGTTGCGGGACCGGGCGAGTACCTTCCCGAGCCACTCGTCGGCCAGCGTGTTGAGGTGACGGGCACGTGGGTGCCCGAGGACTTCCTCATCGTCTCGTCGCGCTTCAACGACGGCGTCGAAGGGTACTGGGTCACAGGCCAGCTGCGCCTTGCTGATGCGGCGGCCCCGACATCCGTTGCCGTCGCCGCCGGCTGGGCGCCGACGCTCGCCGACGCCGAATCCGCCGCCGAGGCGCTGGAAGCGACCGCCGCCGCGGGGGAGCCGGTCACGATCGTCGGCCGGTTGATCTCGGACGAGGGGCCGCTGCCGCCGCCGCGGGGGGAGCTTCCCTTCACGATGACCCGGATGTCGCCCGCGGCCCTGCTCGCTCAGTGGCATGACACCGTGGGCCTTGACGTCTATCGCAGTTACATCGCCTCGCAGTCTGCGCCGGCGGGACTCGTGGACATCGCTTCACCCGCGCCGGATGCCGGGTCCACGGTGAACTGGCTCAACATCTTCTACGCGGCCGAGTGGGTGGTCTTCGCCGGGTTCGCGTTCTACTTCTGGTACCGCCTCGCCAAGGACGCGTGGGAGAAGGAAGTCGAAGAGTTCGAGGATGCCGCCGCTGCGGCATCCGGCTCGGGAAGCGCCGGCGCGACCGGCGGCTAGAATGGGCCCATGCCCCGCGAGCCGAAACCGTCGTCTTTCCCGGCTATTCGCGGAGCGCTGACCTTCTACCAGGTCGCTTCGATCATCACCGGTGTCATGCTGCTTCTGCTGCTGGCCGAGATGATCCTCAAGTACTCGCCGCTGCACGTCGAGCTGTTCGCCGGCGGCTCCGGAGGCCTCCTCTGGTTTGCGCCGGTGCTGGTCGGCCCCGGATGCGAGTGGTATTCGCTCTTCGTTCCGGGCGGGCTCGGCTGCGATCTCGAGTCGGCGGGCGATGGTGTCAACGTGTCGCTGTCGATCCTCGTCGGCCACGGCTGGTTCTACGTCGTGTATCTCTTCGCCTGCTTCCGCATCTGGAGCCTCATGCGGTGGCGGTTCGGTCGCTTCATCGCGCTTGCGCTCGGCGGGATCGTCCCCTTCCTCTCCTTCTTCATGGAGGCTCGCGTCGCCCGTGAGGTCAAGGCCTACCTCGCTGCGCGCGAGTCCGAGAGTCACGATCTCGCTGAGCAATCCAGCCTGACCCGCCAGAACCCCACAGTCTCCTGACCCAACGCTCCTGGGTTCCAGGGGCGCCGACCGAAAGCATCCGGTGACAGAACAGACCGAGACCTCGCAGCGACCCGTCCTCGTCGTCGACTTCGGCGCGCAGTACGCCCAGCTCATTGCCCGTCGCGTGCGAGAGGCGGGCGTCTACAGCGAGCTCGTGCCGCACACCGCGACGGCCGCCGAGATCGCCGCGAAGAACCCGATCGGCATCATCCTGTCGGGCGGGCCCTCGTCCGTGTACGAACCCGGCGCGCCGACGCTTGACCCGGGCGTGTTCGATCTGGGCGTGCCGACCCTGGGCATCTGCTACGGATTCCAGGTAATGGCTCAGGCTCTCGGCGGCGTCGTGGCCAACACGGGCCTGCGCGAGTACGGCGCGACGGATGCCAGCATCATCCGCGACGAGAGCGTGCTGTTCGACGGTCAGCCCGCCGACCAGAACGTGTGGATGAGTCACGGCGATCAGGTCTCGGAGCCTCCCGCGGGGTTCGAGGTGCTCGCTCGCACCGGAGCCACCCCGGTCGCCGCGTTCGGAAACGACGCGCGTCGCATGTACGGCGTGCAGTGGCATCCCGAGGTCAAGCACTCCGATCACGGCCAGCGGATCATCGAGAACTTCCTGCACAAGGCCGCGGGTCTTCCCGCCGACTGGAACAGCGGCAACGTCATCGCTGAGCAGGTCGATCGGATCCGCGCGCAGGTCGGCTCGGGACGCGTGCTTTCGGCACTGTCGGGCGGTGTGGACTCTGCCGTGTCGACAGCCCTCGTGCACAAGGCCGTCGGCGACCAGCTCGTCGCGGTCTTCGTCGACCACGGGCTGCTGCGCAAGGGCGAGCGTGAACAGGTCGAGCAGGACTACGTCGCCTCGACGGGTGTGCGGCTCGTCACGATCGACGCCCGCGAGCGGTTCCTCACCGCGCTCGCCGGCGTGAGCGATCCCGAGCAGAAGCGCAAGATCATCGGCCGAGAGTTCATCCGCACGTTCGAAGAGGCCGAGAAGGCGCTCGTCGCC
>NZ_JASBSF010000273.1 GCF_030149085.1 Microbacterium sp.
CTGGCGGCGGAAGGGCACGCTGGGTGATGAGGTGGAAGCCCGCGCTGAACGCGTTCGCGATCACCTTCGCCGGACGGTTCGAGAAAACCACTCACGAATGAAAACCGCCGGATCCCACACACCGTTTATCGGACAGACCCCGACTCGACGCGGAGTACATGTGGCGCGAGAGGGAGATGGACTCGAACCACAAATCGGGGGTCGTGCGTGTAGCGCTTCGCAAGGGCCGGTGGTGGCTGAAGGCCAGATACCGGGCGATCGCTAAGCCCATCAGGACAGGGTGGGACTTTCTGTTCGCCCCGTAGCAGCCGCGTGTGCCGGCCCGCACTTGATCCACGCCGCGCGACCGAGGCGCTGGATGGACAAGTCGTTGGGCGCTGAGGCTCCGCCGCCGTGGACATCTTGCCGAGTCAGCCTGCGCAATGGCGCGACTGTAATGGACATCTCTGAGCGGTTCCTACAATAGGTGTAGGTCTTTCTTGAACTTGTCCATTTCGCAGATGAAGTGTCCACGGTGTGTCCATTCGGACATTTCGGCGATGAGCAAACTTTGGTCAGTCGCGCATCCTCGTCCTCCGCGGAGATTGATGGCGGCAAGCAGCACCAAGGGCCACTGACCAATCCGTGCGGTGCTGCCTGCTGTCGCTTCACCGCATTTGCCCGGCGATCTCCGTCCCCCAAGTCACTGAAGGTTTCTGGGTGAGTCCGTGAATCGAATCGCTTGCTCTACATACGGTAGGGGGGTATGGTACTTGCCATGAATGGTTACACGGCGAGCAAGGATGACCTTCTGAAGCGGCTGCGTCGCGTGGAGGGTCAGGTTCGTGGGATCGCGCGGATGGTCGAGGAGGACAAGTACTGCATCGACATCCTCACGCAGGTCTCGGCGGCCACGAAGGCCCTTGAGTCCGTCGCGCTGTCTTTGTTGGGTGACCATCTTTCGCACTGTGTTGCCGAAGCCAGCGCCGAGGGTGGTGCCGTTGCGGACGAGAAGATCCGCGAAGCCAACGAGGCGATCGCCCGTCTGGTCCGTTCCTGACCCACCTGCCCACTCACGACGAGGAGACGATGATGAACACCGAGAACCGCAACGACCTGGGCTTGAAGGACACCGGCGCTGGTTGCGCCTGCTGCGCGACCGCATCAACCCCCGAGACCGCGGATGCGGCCACGGCGGCCGTGACGGCTGACGTGCTGGTGACGGGGATGACCTGCTCGCACTGCGTGTCGAGCGTCACCGAGGAGTTGTCCGCGATCGACGGGGTCGAGGGTGTGTCGGTGGACCTGAACGCGGGCGGCGCGTCGCGGGTGACGATCCGCAGCTCGACGGCGATCCCTGCTGCTGCCGTGGAGGCGGCGGTGGAGGAGGCTGGCTACGCCGTGGCCGGCAGCCCGTCATGAGCATGGTCGATGTCGAGCTCGACATCGCCGGGATGACCTGCGCGTCGTGTGCGACGCGAATCGAGCGGAAGCTCAACAAGCTGCCCGGTGTGGAAGCGACCGTCAACTACGCCACCGAGAAGGCTCGCGTGCGCGGTGAGGACGTCGATTCGGCCACATTGATCGCGGCGGTCGAATCCGCCGGCTACCAAGCGGCGCTTCCTGCGCCGACGGTCGTCGAGGCTGCGGGTGAACCCGGTGCGCCGGTGGACCGCGATCTGGTTTCGCTGCGGCAGCGTCTGCTGATCAGCGCCGCTTTGTCGGTGCCGGTCGCGGTGCTGTCGATGATTCCCGCGCTGCAGTTCGAGTTCTGGCAGTGGCTGGCGCTCACCCTCACCGCCCCGGTGGCGGTGTGGGGCGCGTGGCCGTTTCACCGTGCTGCGGCGGTTAACGCCCGTCACGGTGCCGCCACGATGGACACGCTCATTAGCGTCGGGGTGATTGCCGCGTTCGGCTGGTCGCTGTATGCCCTGTTCTTTGGTGGCGCCGGTATGCCCGGGATGACGATGACGTTTACTCTCATCGGCACCCCGCGGGCGGGCGGGCATGAGATCTACCTCGAGGTCGCCGCGTTGGTGACGGTGTTCATCCTCGCGGGCCGGTACGCCGAGGCCCGCGCCCGCAAGTCGTCCTCTGAGGCGCTGCGCGCTTTGCTGGAGCTGGGAGCGAAAGACGCCGTCAAGCTCGTCGATGGTGTGGAACAGCGAGTCCCGGTCAGCCAGCTGATGGTGGGGGATGCCGTTCTGGTGCGGCCGGGGGAGAAGATCCCCTCCGATGGACTCGTCGTCGACGGGTCCTCGGCGATTGATGCGAGCATGCTCACGGGCGAATCGGCCCCGGTTGAGGTCGGTGCGGGTTCCCGTGTGGTGGGTGCGACGGTCAACGTCGGCGGCCGGCTTACGGTGGAGATCACCCGCGTGGGCGTGGACACCGAACTGTCGCGGATGCGGCGGCTGATGGAGGAGGCGCAGACCGGCAAAGCCCGCGTGCAGCGTCTCGCGGACCGGGTGTCCGGGATCTTCGTGCCCATCGTGATGATGCTGGCTATCGCCGCGTTCGCGGGCTGGCTGCTGGTCGGCGGGTCTGTGGAGCTGGCGTTCACCGCCGCGATCGCGACGCTCATCATCGCGTGCCCGTGCGCGCTCGGGCTGGCCACGCCGACCGCTCTGTTGGTGGGCACCGGTCGCGGCTCTCAGATGGGAATCCTCATCCGGGGACCGCAGGTACTGGAGCAAACCCGCACGGTCGACACGATCGTGCTGGACAAGACCGGCACCGTCACCACGGGAACCATGGCCGTCACAGCCGTCCACCCCGCACCCGGAGTCACCCGGGAGCAGCTGCTGGCCGCGGCCGCGGCGGTGGAGTTCGGGTCGGAGCATCCTGTTGCCCGCGCGATCGTCGCCGGAAGCGTCCCCGTCCCGCCGGCGGAGACGTTCGACTCTCACGCCGGGTTCGGGGTGCAGGGCATCGTCGCAGGCTCTCTCGTCGTCGCCGGCCGTCCGTCTTGGCTGCAGGAGCAGTGGAGCATTCACCCCACCGCGCAGCTGCAGCACGACGCCGACGAGCTGCAAACCGCGGGAGCGACCGTCGTCGCCATCGGTCGTGACGGCACCCACCTGGGCATCATCGCGGTCGCCGACACAGTCAAACCCACCAGCGCGGAGGCGGTCGCCCGGTTCCGGGCGTTGGGTATGACACCGGTGCTGCTCACCGGCGACAACGATGGCGCTGCACGGGAGATCGCTCGACAGGTCGGCATCGACCAGGTGCACGCCGGGGTAACCCCGGCCGGGAAGCTCGACGTGGTCCGCCAGCTACAGGGCGACGGGCGTGTGGTGGCGATGGTCGGTGACGGGGTCAACGACGCCGCTGCTCTCGCTGCCGCTGACCTCGGTCTCGCGATGGGCGGGGGAACGGATGCCGCGATCGCTGCGAGCGATATCACCGTGGTCTCGGGTGACCTGCTGGTCGTCGCTGACGCGATCCGGTTGGCACGCCGCACCCTGGGGACGATCAAGGGCAACCTGTTTTGGGCGTTCGCGTACAACGTCGCCGCGATCCCGGTCGCGATGGCCGGGTTGCTGAACCCGCTGGTTGCCGCGGCCGCGATGGCCTTGTCCTCGGTGTTCGTCGTCACGAACAGTCTGCGCCTGCGCGGGTTCCGCACCATCCCGGCGAGCTCGACGACCGCTACCCCTGAACCGGCCCGCGTTTCCGCCCGGGTCTGACCTGCATCTGCTGGATGTGAACAGTGGAAGGACGCTCATCATGAGCCAGCACGATCACCATGCACACCACCACCCCACGGCTACCGGCGCCGGCGGTGATGACACTGCGCAGGAGCTGCGCGAGACCGTCGCCGAATCCGACACCGTCGACAACCCGCACGCACACCACACCACGCAGAACAGCCCTGATGAGGGACACGTCGACGCGCACGCGGGGATGCAGCACGGTGCTCATGGTGGGCATGCCGGGCACGGCGCGGACCATGTCGCACGGTTCCGTCGATTGTTCTGGATCAACCTGATCCTCGCCGTCCCGGTGGTGGCGTTCTCGGGCATGTTCTCGATGGTGCTCGGCTATTCCCTCCCCGACGCAGCGTTGGTGGGGTGGATCTCCCCGGTTCTCGGCACCGTCATGTATGTGTGGGGTGGTGCCCCGTTCCTGACCGGCGCGGTCAGCGAACTGCGTGCCCGTAAGCCCGGCATGATGCTGCTGATCGGGCTGGCGATCACCGTCGCGTTCGTCGCGTCAGGGGGGGCGAGTCTCGGGCTGCTGGATCACGAGCTGGACTTCTGGTGGGAGCTGGCGCTGCTGATCGTCATCATGCTCCTTGGGCACTGGATCGAGATGCGGTCGCTCGCGCAGACCACCTCGGCACTGGACTCCCTCGCCGCGCTCCTCCCCGACGAGGCGGAGAAGGTCGACGGGGACACCACTGTCACCGTCGCGCCCGCGGATCTGCAGGTCGGTGACGTTGTAGTGGTCCGCCCTGGTGGGCGGGTTCCGGCTGACGGTCGGGTGGTGCAGGGTTCGGCGAGCATGGACGAGTCGATGATCACCGGCGAATCCAAGCCGGTCCGCCGCAGCGATGGGGACGCGGTCGTGGCCGGCACCGTCGCCACCGACTCCGGAATCCGTGTCGAGATCAGCGCGGTGGGGGAGGACACTGCCCTCGCCGGCATCCAACGCCTGGTTACCGAGGCGCAGAACTCGTCCTCGAAAGCGCAGCGTCTCGCCGACCGTGCCGCCGGGTGGCTGTTCTGGTTCGCGCTGATCGCCGCGGCCATCACCGCGGTCGTGTGGACGGTAGTCGGGCTCCCCGATGACGCGGTGATTCGCACTATCACGGTTCTGGTGATCGCCTGCCCGCACGCCCTGGGTCTGGCGATCCCGCTGGTGGTGTCCATCGCCACCGAGCGCGCTGCCCGGGGCGGGGTGTTGATCAAGGACCGTCTGGCGTTGGAGAGTATGCGCACCGTGAACACGGTGTTGTTCGACAAGACCGGCA
>NZ_JASBSF010000274.1 GCF_030149085.1 Microbacterium sp.
CGGCGTTTTCGCTGCCACCGAGATGGCGCTGGTGACGCTGCGGGAGAGCCAGCTCAATGCGATCGCGGCGCGCGGTCGGCGCGGCGCGAAGGTGGCGGCGCTCGCGCGGAACCCGAACACCTTTCTGTCGGCGGTCCAGATCGGGGTCACGGTCGCCGGATTCGCCTCGGCGGCGTACGGCGCGGCATCCATCGCCCCGTCGGTGACCCCGCTCCTGATGAGTCTGGGCCTTGCCGAGCCGGTCGCGGCGACGATCGCCACGATCGTCCTCACTCTCGTGATCGCCTATCTCTCGCTCGTGCTGGGCGAACTGGTTCCCAAGCGGCTTGCGATCCAGCGCAACGCCCAGTTCGCGTACGCCGTCGCCCCCGTGCTCGATGGGTTCGCGGTGCTGATGCGACCTGTCATCTGGCTGCTGTCGGTCTCGACCAACGCGCTCGTGCGGCTGCTCGGCGGAGACCCGAACAAGACAGCCGATGAGCTCAGCGATGAAGAGATCCGCGACATCGTCACGTCCCACCAAGGGCTGCCCGAGGATGAGAGACGCATCCTCGACGACGTCCTGTCACTGCGTGGCCGACAGGTGAGCGAGGTCATGCGGCCGCGACCCGAGGTCGTAGCCCTGGATGACGGCACGACCGTCGCGGACGCTATCGAACGCATTCGCGACCTGCCGTACTCCCGTTACCCCGTCGCCGACACCTCCATCGACGACATCGTCGGGTTCGTGCACGTGCGCGACCTATTCGATGCCGCCAGCGACGAGCCCAGCAAGCCGGTCGCGGGCCTCGTGCGTGACATCCCGTACGTCCCTGCGACGGCGCGGGTCCTGCCGACGCTCACGAGCCTGCGCGCCCGCGGCCACCACATCGCGGTCGTCGTCGACGAGTACGGCGGGACCGACGGCATCGTGACTCTCGAGGACCTCGTCGAGGAAGTCGTGGGCGAGATCTTCGACGAGTACGACACGGCCGAGACCCCGACCGTCGGCAGCGACACCATCGACGGTCGCCTGAACCTGCAGGAATTCGAAGAACGCACCGGCATCGAGCTTCCGCGAGGAAGCTCCGACACGATCGCCGGATACGTCATCGAGCAGCTCGGCCGGCTCGCCGTCGTCGGTGACACCGTCGACATCCCGGGCGCGACGCTGCGGGTCACCGCGCTGGATCGGCGACGGATCGCGACCGTGCGCCTCCTGCCCCGCGCCGACGATGATCCCGCCTAGGCGCGAACAAGCCGGAGCGCCGCGAACCAGCCCGCGCTGCGGGATTGCTCAGCGCGACGCGGCTGGTTCGGGTGCCGCAACTCCGTTGACGGATGATGCGCGATGCGTGATGCTTGATGCATGCGCACGACCCTGACGATCGACGATGACGTTCTCGCGGCAGCGAAGCAGTTCGCGGACGCTCGGGGAATCACCCTCGGAGAAGCGGTATCGCAGCTGGCTCGCGCCACGTTGACCGAGCGCAGGCGGTTCGACAAGCGCAACGGCATCGTTCTGCTGCCGACCACGCCCACGGCAGGTCGCGCGACCCTCGACGATGTCAACGCACTGCGAGACGACACCCAGTGAGCCGTCATGTGCTGGATGTCAACGCGATCATCGCCTTGATCGATCCGTTGCACGTCCATCACGAACGCGCGCACGCTTGGTTCGCCGCGCGGGTGGAGCCGGACGGCAACAGCACCTGGCACACGTGCCCCATCGTGCAGAACGGCGTCGTGCGGGTGGTCAGTCATCCGAAGTACCCGAACACCCAGCCGGTTCCTGTCGTCCTTGCGAGCCTCGCGAGCCTGACCGCGCGAGACGACCACGTCTTTCTCCCTGACTCGGTGAGTCTGCTCGACACGTCCATTCACACCGAGCGACTGCTCGCGAGCTCGCAGGTCACGGATACCTACCTGCTGCACCTGGCCGCGTCGCACGACGCGCTGCTTGCCACCTTCGACACCCGCCTCGTGACAGCGGCGGTCCCGGGCGGCAAGGCGGTCCTGTTCCCGATACCCTGACTCCCGTCGTCCGCATCGTCGCGCTGACGCTGTCTTGAGAGGATCGCCCATGTCGTCATCCGCCCCCACCCTCGTTCTGGTCCACGGCGCCTGGGGAGGCGGTTGGGTGTGGCGGCGCGTGCTGGCGCCGCTGCGGGAGGCAGGCTTCGAGGTCCACACCGTGACCCTGACGGGCGACGGTGATCGCGCCCATCTGCGCCGACCCGACATCGATCTGCACACGCACATCGCGGATGTCCTCGGCCTGATCGAGATGGAAGAGCTCGAGCGGGTCGTGCTGGTCGGTCACAGCTACGGCGGGATGGTGATCACCGGCGCCGCCGTCGAGCTGCAGCAGCAGCATCCGGGTGTGCTTGCCGGTCTTGTCTATGTGGACGCGATGTTCCCGCGGCCGGGCGAGGGATGGGGCGTCGCCCACCCGCCCGAGGTCGCCGCGGCGCGCCTGGCCGCGGCTGCCGAGCACGACAACGCCCTACCGGCACCGGATGCCGAAGCGGGCTTCGATCTGAGTCCCGAGGATGCCGCGTGGCTGAACCGGCGCCACGTGCCGCATCCGTTCGGGATGTACCGGCAGCCCCTGGACTACGACGCTGCCCTGATCGAGTCCGTCCCGCGCCTGTTCATCGACTGCACGCAGCCCGCGTACCCGACGATCGAGCCGGTGCGCCGGCTCGTCCGGCACGAACCCGGGTGGCAGATCGCAGAGATCCCGACGGGGCACTTTCCGATGGTCACGACTCCGACCGAGCTGGTCGCCCACGTGCGCGGCTTCGCCGAGGCTCTCCCCGACTGAGCGGACGCCTCGACAGCGGAGCACAATAGGACCATGACCGAATCACAGCCGAGCCTCGACACCCCGTGGATGCGGCTTGACGCGGCATCCGTCGCGGACCTGCTCGCCGACACCGAGGCGCGCTGGTGGCTCTCGGGCGGCAGCGCCTACGACCAGTGGCGTGGCGCACCGCTGCGCGAGCGCGACCGCACGACGATCAGCACCGTCTACACCCAGCTCGACGACCTTCTCGGCGCGCTCCCCGACGGGATGAGCGGCTGGGCGCGGGTCGGCGACGAGGTGGTGCCGTGGTCCGACCTGCCCGACGGCGCCGACATCCCGTCTGCCTGGATCTTCGATGCAGCGATGGATGCCTGGGTCCTGCAGGTGAACCTCGAAGACGGCACCGCCGACCGGTGGGTGTACCGCCGTGATCCTCGCCTGCAGTTGCCGTGGGACAAGGCAGTGCTCGAGATCGACGACATTCCGACCGGAGCGCCCGAAGTGCAGCTGGTGTGGAAGGCGCTGCGTCCGTATCCCGACGACGAGGCGGACAAGGATGTGATCCTCCCCGCGCTTCCCGAGGAGGCGCGCACCTGGTGGGAGAAGGCCATCCTGTCCATCCACCCGCACTCGACGTGGTCGATCCACGTCCGCAGCCCCTTTGCGCCGGCCAAGGCCAGCTGGAACCGCACCCGACGCGCCTAGACCTCGGTTCCGGGTTCGACGACGGCCCCGTGGACGAGCCTGCGGAACCACCGTTGCGCCGGCGTGAGACTCGACTCGCGTCGCGTGAAGATCGCGACCGGGGTGCTCTGGCCCGGCCATGGCAGATCCGCGATCCGCAGTGCGGGGAACCAGCCGCAGAACACCTCCGCGACGTGCCGGGGGAGGAACGTGACCAGATCCGTGTCCTGCAGAACTGCGGGAAGCGTGCCGTATTCCTCGACGGTCAGTGCCACCTGCGGCATGAGGCCGTGCTCGAGCAGCAGCTGCAGGGGATACGTGTGTCCCCCCCGCGAGGAGACGCGCACGAATCCTCGGCCGGCGAACATGTCGGGTCCGGGCGGGGGCAACGGATGCCGGCGCGACGTGAGCGCGACGTACTCGACGGCGCGCACCGGAGTGCGCCACAGCCGTGACGCATCCATGAGCGCCACTGTGATGGCAAGGTCCAGATGCCCTCGCACGAGCTCCTCTTCGACCTGGTCGGCGTCGAGCCGTTTCACCGCCAGGCGCGCGGTGGACCGCTCGCGTGCGAGGGCGGCCATGATGGGCGGGAGGAAGGTCTGCTCTCCAATCGAGGTGAGCCCGAGGGAGAGCTCGCCCGTGAAGGCCGACGGGTCGAAGGATGCCGCCTCGCTCACGGTCGACTCGATCTGCGCCAACGCTTCGTGCAGCGGACCGAACAGCTGAGTGGCCCGGGTGGTCGGTACCATCACGTGGCCTTCACGGCGGAACAGATCATCGCCGAATCGCTCGCGAAGCCGGGCGAGTGTGTAGCTGACGGTGGGCTGCGTCACGTGGAGGAAGTCGGCGGTGGCGGTGAGGCTGCGCAGCTCGTAGAGCACCACGAAGGTGCGCAGCTGGTTCAGGTCGGGAATCGACATCCATTGACTCCATCTATGGAGAAGGGCTCCGGAATCTATTGGACCATAACCCGGGGCCGACTTACCCTCGGAACAGGTACCTACCGATCTAGTGACAGCGCTATCCAGTGACAGCGCGATCCAGTGACAAGGACGACACTCGGTGATCATCGACATCCACGGCCACTACACCACAGCACCGGCTCAGCTCGGAGCATGGCGTGACCTGCAGATCGCCTTCGCGAATGGGCAGGGCGAAGCCCCGGACCCGGCAGCGCTCCACATCAGCGATGACGACATCCGCGAGACGATCGAGGCGAACCAGCTGCGGCTCATGAACGAGCGCGGCTCGGACCTCACGGTCTTCAGCCCACGCGCCTCGTTCATGGCTCACCACATCGGCGACCTCGCCGTGAGCCAGACCTGGGCACGCATCTGCAACGACCTGGTCGCCCGCGTCAGCCAGCTCTTCCCCGACCGCTTCATCATGGGCGCGATGCTGCCCCAGTCGCCGGGCGAAGATCCCGCTACGTCGGTGCCGGAACTCGTTCGGGCCGTCGAAGAACTCGGCGCCGTCGAGATCAACCTCAACCCCGACCCCTCCGGCGGCCTGTGGACCGCCCCGGCGCTCACCGACCGGTCGTGGTACCCCATCTACGAGAAGCTCGTCGAGTACGAGATCCCCGCGATGATCCACGTCAGCACTTCGTGCAAGTCCCAGTTCCACACGACCGGCGACCACTACCTCGGCGCCGATACGACGGCGTTCATGCAGCTGCTCAAGGGTGACCTGTTCCGCGACTTCCCCGACCTGAAGTTCGTCATCCCCCACGGTGGCGGCGCCGTCCCATACCACTGGGGCCGTTTCAGCGGCCTCGCCATGGCGCTCGGTAAGCCCGAGATCGAAGAGCATCTGCTGAACAACGTGTTCTTCGACACCTGCGTCTACCACCAGCCCGGCATCAACCTGCTGACCGAGGTCATCCCGACCGAGAACATCCTGTTCGCGAGCGAGATGATCGGAGCCGTCCGCGACATCGATCCGCGCACCGGGCACTACTTCGACGACACCAAGCGCTACGTCGACGCGACTCCCAACCTGACGGATGTCGAGCGGGAGCTCGTCTTCGAGGGCAACGCCCGCCGGGTCTACCCGCGGCTGGACCGCGCGCTCGCAGCGCAGGGGAAGTGAGAGGAACACCATGCGACTGAACAACCTCGGCATCGTCCGCACGAAGATCGAGCGGCCCGACCCCGCCGATGTCGCGCGCCTGTCACAGTTCGGTGTCGCGACGATCCATGAGGCGATGGGCCGCGTCGGACTGCTTCGCCCCTACATCCGTCCCGCCTACACCGGGGCGAAGCTGTGCGGACCGGCAGTGACAGTGCTGCTGCAGCCCGGTGACAACTGGATGTTCCACGTTGCTGCCGAGCAGGTGCAGGAGGGTGACGTGATCGTCGCGGGCTGCACGACCGAGAGTGAAGACGGCTTCTTCGGCGAGCTGCTGGCCACCTCCCTCACCGCTCGGGGTTGCAAGGGCCTGGTCATCGACGGCGGCGTTCGCGACGTTGCCGACCTCGAGAAGATGAACTTCCCGGTCTTCTCGCGCGCGATCAACTCCAAGGGAACTGTCAAGGCGACCCTTGGCTCGGTCAACGTCGATGTCGTCGTCGCGAACGCCCTGGTCCGCCCCGGCGATGTCGTGGTCGCGGATGTCGACGGTGTCGTGGTCGTGCCTCGCGAGCTCGTCGGCGCAGTGGCCGATGCCAGCCAGAAGCGCGAAGACAACGAAGAGTCCAAGCGCCAGAAGTTCCGCGAGGGCGTGCTGGGCCTGGATATCTACGGCATGCGTGAGCCGCTTGCCGCCGCCGGCCTCGAGTACGTGGAGGACTGACGATGGCCCACGGAGACACGAGCGGCGGGTTCGAGAAGACCCCCGGATGGCTGGACTGGTACGACGGTCCCTCGACGCCGAAATTCCGGGTGCCCGAGGGCGCGGTCGACGCGCACTGCCACGTGTTCGGACCCGGAGAGCAGTTCCCGTACGCCCCGGAGCGCAAGTACACACCGTGCGACGCCTCAGCCGACCAGCTCTTCGCGCTGCGTGATCAGCTCGGATTCGACCGGAACGTCATCGTGCAGGCCACCTGCCACGGCGCCGACAACCGCGCTCTCGTCGACGCGCTGCGCCGCAGCGAAGGCCGCGCTCGGGGGGTGGCCACGGTGCGCCGCGATGTGACGGATGCCGACCTCGCCGACCTGCACGCTGCCGGGGTGCGCGGGGTGCGCTTCAACTTCGTCAAGCGACTGGTCGACCGTGTGCCGACCGATTCGCTGCAGGAGATCGTCGAGAAGATCGCGCCGCTGGGATGGCACGTCGTCATCTACTTCGAGGCCGAGGACCTACCAGACCTCTACGAGTTCTTCTCGAGCATTCCCACCGACGTCGTCGTCGACCACATGGGCCGGCCCGACGTCAGCAAGGATCCCGACGGTCCCGAGTTCGACCTCTTCCTGCGCTTCATGCGGGAGAACCCGAACGTGTGGACCAAAGTGTCGTGCCCGGAGCGGCTGAGCATCACCGGCCCCCGAGCTCTCGACGGTGAACAGCACGCCTACACCGATGTCGTGCCGTTTGCCCGACGCGTGGTCGAGGAGTTCCCCGACCGCG
>NZ_JASBSF010000279.1 GCF_030149085.1 Microbacterium sp.
GCAGCCACCGCCTCAGCCTCGGCGTTGATCGCGATCATCGCCTCGATGAATCGCTCGATCTCGCCGAGATCCTCAGACTCGGTCGGCTCGACCATGAGGGTCCCCGCGACCGGGAACGACATGGTCGGCGCGTGGAATCCGTAGTCGATGAGGCGCTTGGCCACGTCATCGACCGTGATCCCGGTCGCCTCCCGCAGGGGGCGCAGATCCAGGATGCATTCGTGCGCGACGAGCCCGTTCTCGCCCGCGTAGAGCACCGGGTAGTGCTCGCGCAGGCGGGCCGCGATGTAGTTCGCCGCCAGGACCGCGCTGCCGGTCGCCTGACGCAGGCCCTCAGCGCCCATCATCCGGACGTACGCCCACGAGATCGGCAGGATGGATGCCGAACCGTACGGCGCGCCCGAGATCGGACCCCCGGCGAAGATCGCGCCTTCGGGATCCGTGAGCGACGGATGCCGTTCCCGCTGCGCCATCGGATGCGAAGGCAGGAACGGCGCAAGGTGCGCCTTGGCGGCCACCGGGCCGACTCCTGGCCCGCCGCCGCCGTGAGGGATCGCGAACGTCTTGTGCAGGTTCAGGTGCGATACGTCGCCCCCGAGATCCCCGAGGCGCGCGTACCCGACGAGTGCGTTGAGGTTAGCCCCGTCGACGTAGACCTGGCCGCCTGCCTCGTGCACCGCCGCGGTGATCGCCAGCACCTCGTGCTCGTACACGCCGTGGGTTGAGGGATACGTGATCATGAGGGCGGCGAGCGCGTCGGCATGCTCGGCGATCTTCGCGCGTAGATCGCCGAGGTCGACGTTTCCGGCGTCATCGCACGCGACGACCACGACCCGCATCCCGGCGAGCACAGCGGATGCCGCGTTCGTGCCGTGCGCGGACGACGGAATGAGGCACACCGTGCGCTGCTCGTCGCCCCGCGAGCGGTGGTATCCGCGGATCGCGAGCAGGCCCGCGAGCTCGCCCTGGGAGCCGGCATTCGGCTGCACCGAGACGGCGTCATAGCCGGTCACCTCGGCCAGCCACGTCTCGAGCTGATCGATCAGCTCGAGGTAGCCCTCGACGTCGGATGCCGGAGCGAACGGATGCATCCGCGCGAACTCCGGCCACGAGACCGCCGCCATCTCGGTCGCGGCGTTGAGCTTCATGGTGCAGGAGCCCAGCGGGATCATGCCCCGGTCGAGCGCATAGTCGCGGTCAGCGAGGGTCTTCAGGTACCGCATCATGGCGGTCTCGGACCGGTGCGCGTGGAAGACCTCGTGGGTGAGGTAGGCATCCGTGCGCCGCAGCTGTTCGGGGTACAGGCGCACCGCGTCGAGTGCGGTCCACGACCAGCCCTCGGGAAGCTCGGTGGGCACGTCCCCGGCGCGGGCATCACCCGTCGCTCCGAACACCGCGAGCAGATCGGTCTCGATCGAGGGCTCCACAGCGCTGACCTCGTCGAACGAGATCCCGACCGTGCGCTCATCAGTCCGTCGCAGCAGGATGCCGAGCCCGGCCGCCGCCGACACGACGGCATCGGCATCCGCGACCCGGACCTCGAGCGTGTCGAAGAACGCATCGCCGAGCACCTCGACCCCTCGCGCCCGCAGCAGACCGGCAATGGTCGCCGTCCGCGTGTGCACGGCCTGAGCGATCCGTCGCAGCCCTACGGGGCCGTGATAGACGGCGTACATCGCCGCCATGACGGCCAGCAGCACCTGGGCGGTGCAGATGTTGGAGGTCGCCTTCTCGCGCCGGATGTGCTGCTCGCGCGTCTGCAACGAGAGCCGGTAGGCCGGACGCCCGTCGGCATCCACCGACACACCCACCAGGCGCCCGGGGAGCTGCCGTTCGAGGCCTGCCCGCACCGCGAGGTAACCCGCGTGGGGCCCGCCGAAGCCCATCGGAACGCCGAAGCGCTGCGTGGTCCCGACTGCCACATCGGCGCCGAGCGAGCCGGGCGAGCGCAGCAGCGTCATGGCAAGCAGGTCGGCGGCGACCACGGCCAATCCACCGTGAGCATGGATCGCCGCGATCGCCTCGCTCGGATCCCACACCCGGCCCGACGCACCGGGGTACTGGATGAAGGCGCCGAAGGCCTCTGGCAGGTCCGCCCCCGCATCCGCCGCGAACCGCACGATCCGGATCTCGATCCCGAGCGCCTCCGCGCGGTGGCGCAGCAGTGCGATCGTCTGCGGCAGGGCATCAGCGTCGACCAGGAACACGCTCGAGGCGCTTTTCGAGGCGCGGCGAGCCAGCAGCATTCCCTCGACCACCGCTGTCGATTCATCGAGCATCGACGCGCCGGCAGTCGCCATCCCGGTGAGGTCGGTCACCATCGTCTGGAAGGTGATGAGCGCCTCGAGACGTCCCTGCGAGATCTCGGGCTGGTAGGGCGTGTAGGCGGTGTACCACGACGGGTTCTCGAAGACATTCCGCGCGATGACGGCGGGAGTGAGCGTGTCGTAGTAGCCGAGGCCGATCAGCGACCGTGACACCCGATTGCGCGCGGCGAGTCGCCGCAGCTCCCCGAGCGCCTCGGCCTCGGTCGCGGCATGCGGAATGCGCGACCCGTCCCGCGCAGCGGCGTGAATGGATGCCGGAACCGCCGCCGCCACGAGCGCATCGACGCTCTCGTAGCCGAGCGCATCGAGCATGGCGCGCTGAGCAGCGGCGTCAGTTCCGATGTGGCGCTCGGCGAAGGATCCGACGATCATGCAGCGCCGCCGGTGAGGGCGACGTACGCGTCGCGGTCGAGGAGCGCCTCGATATCGGCGGGCGTGATCTTGAGCTTCATGAGCCAACCCGCGCCGAACGGATCGGAGTTCACGACGGACGGGTCATCGACCGCCTCGTGGTTGACGGCGAGCACCTCCCCGTCGACGGGCGCGAACAGCTCGCCGACCGACTTGGTCGACTCGATCTCGCCGCAGACCTGGCCGGCTGAGACGCCATCGCCAACGCCCGGGAGCTCGAGAAAGACGACGTCCCCGAGCTTGTCGGCCGCGTAGTCGGTGATCCCGATCACCGCTTCATCGCCCTCCAGGCGCAGCCACTCGTGCTCGGCGGTGTACTTCAGGGTCGTCAGGTCGGTCATGTCGTCCTCCGGTAAAAGGGCAGGGTCGTTACGGATGCAGGAATGAGGGTGCCGCGCACGTCGATCGCCAGTTCGGTGCCGGGCGCGGAAACAGTGGGATCGACAAACGCCAGAGCGATCGGATGCCCGAGGGTTGGGCTCAGCGCGCCGGAGGTGATCTCACCGACGACGGGGGCACCGTCGACCGACGGAGCAACGACGGTGTAGCCGGCACGTCCGGCGCGGCGGCCCTCAGACACGAGTCCGACGAGCACGCGGCTGTCGGCATCCGAGGCCTGTGGAGCCCGCTTCCCCACGAAATCCGGCTTGCCGTCGGCGACGCTGCGCGCAAGCCCCGCCTGGGCGGGAGCCGTCTCGAGCGAGAGCTCGTGGCCGTAGAGCGGCATGCCGGCCTCGAGCCGCAGCGTGTCGCGAGCTGCAAGCCCCGCCGGAACGAGCCCCAGCGGCGTCCCCGCCGCCAGCAGCGCGTCCCAGAGCGCTCCCGCCGCGCGATGAGGCACGAGCAGTTCGAAGCCGTCCTCGCCGGTGTAGCCCGTGCGGGCGATGAAGAGTGGCTCACCGTCGAAAGATCCCGCAGCCCAGGCGTAGTACCCGAGCTCAGTGAGCACAGGAGCGACCTCACCGATGCCGGGTGTTGCCGTCACGATCTCCTGCGCCAACGGGCCCTGCACGGCAACGAGGGCGAACTGATCGGTCACGTCCTCGATCAGTGCAGTACCGGAGACACCCGGGATGACCGCGAAAGATGTGACGCCACCATCGCTCCTCGGCTCGGCCAGAAAGGATGCTGCAACCGGCGCCCGCGCGGCCCGCAGCGCGAGCGCCTCAGCCACGGCATCCCGGTTGCCCGCGTTGGCGATGACGAGGTACCGATCCTCAGCGGTGCGGTAGACGATGACGTCGTCGACGATGCCACCGTCTTCGGTGAGCACGAGCGAGTACTTGGCTTTGCCGACCCGCATGCCCGAGTGATCACCCGAGAGGGCGTAGTCGAGGAATGCGCCGCTGGGCTCTCCGGTGACGAGGAACTCGGCCATGTGCGAGATGTCGAACAGGCCCGCAGCCTCGCGCACCGCGTGGTGCTCGGCGAGGTCGGATGCGTAGCGCACCGGCATCTGCCAGCCGCCGAAGTCCGTGAACGCAGCCCCGAGCGCGACGTGTCGATCGTGGAGCGGCGAGCGTCTCGGCTCGGCCGGCACGGGTGCGGTATCTGGTGGAGCGGGGTGTGACATGAGTTCTCCCGGTCGTCGGACGGGGGACGCCCTTCGGCGCCCGTGAACTCCCCCTCTGTCTGTGGCCTGAGAGTTTCGCGCGGCATCCGAGTGAACCGGATGCTG
>NZ_JASBSF010000297.1 GCF_030149085.1 Microbacterium sp.
TCGTCGAGGAACTCGCCGCGGAGACCGAACACCACCCCGGGAGCACGCCGCGGCTGCTTATCGCCCTGGACATCGACGGCACCGTGCTGCTCGAGGACGAGACCCTGAGCCCCGGCGTCGTCGAGGCTGTCGAACATGCTCGCCTCGCCGGGCACGAGGTCATGCTCGCGACCGGTCGCTCGTGGGCGAGCACGCGGGGCGTCGTGCGCGTCCTCGAGATCGAACCCGACTACGTGGTGTGCTCGAACGGCACCGTCATCCTGAAGAAGATCGATGGTGATGAGGTGCGCTACGAGCAGGTGCACACCGAGACCTTCGACGCGACCGAGGTCGTCACTCTGCTGCGCGAGCACCTGCCCGACGCGAAGTACATGGTCGAGCTCGAAGACGGCAGCCGCCTCTATACCGAGGAACTCGACGACTGGAACCTGCTCGGCGCCCGCCGCGTCGCGTTCGACGAGCTCACTCGCGAGCCGGTGTGCCGCGTCGTCGTCGTCTCGCCCGATCACGCCGAGGGGGACTTCGTCGATCTCGTGGCGCAGGTCGGCCTGAACGAGGTCTCGTACGCGATCGGGTGGACTGCCTGGCTCGACATCGCCCCGCCGGGCATCGACAAGTCGACGGCGCTGGAGATGGTGCGCGAGTGGCTCGGCTTCGACCCGCACGAGGTGCTCGTGATCGGCGACGGTCGCAACGACGTGGGTATGTTCGCCTGGGCGCTCGAGAACGGCGGTCGTGCCATCGCCATGGCGCAGGGTCCGCAGGAAGTGCTCGACGCTGCCGGCGAGATCACGTCATCCGTTCACGAGGGTGGCGTGGCAGCGATCCTTCGCGCCCTCTGAGCCGCCGCGGCGCGAACGTCGCCTGGGTGGTCGGATAGAGTGGACGCCGTTCGATGGATGCCGCGTGCGGCGTCCTCGGGAGGGTTGTCCGAGCGGCCGATGGACCTGGTCTTGAAAACCAGTGGGCAGCAATGTCCCGTGGGTTCGAATCCCACACCCTCCGCAACGACGAAAGCGGGTCCCGCAGGGGCCCGCTTTCGTCGTTCTGGCCGGTCGAGCGGGATACGAACGCAGTTGGGTCCACGCCGCCCGAGGCTCCGCGCGCCGCGCAGTGGCGGTGGGGAGAATCCCACACCCGGCGCCTCTTCCGATCCTCGGGCTCAGCGGGTTCGAACCCTTGGGTGGGCCCATGCCGCCGGCGGCTCCGGAGAAGAAGTGGGCTCGTCTTGTCGCATCCTGTGCCTATGGCGACAATGTGCGCCGAACTTTTCTGGGATACCGACAGTTCGCGCCCACCTCTGCCAGGCGGGTTCAGCCGATCTTCGTGAGGGAGATGTTCGTCGAGCCTTCGGGGCTGGCGAACAGGCTCGCGCAGTTCGCGTCCACTGTGACCTGGGTGTCGTTCGCACCCGGTGTGTGGCGCAGCTGCAGCGGACCGAGCGGGCCCTCGGGCAACTGAACCGTGTACGACACGGTGCGGGACTCGCCCATGGGTAGCAGCAAGGTACGGCTCAGCCCTTCGTTCCCGTGGTCGACTCCCGAGCGGTCACGGAAGTACGAGTCCTGGTAGTCGCCGCGTTTGGGATCGGTCGACAGAATCTCGCCACCGGGCGGCGCGAAGAAGAGAACATCGAGCATCATCGTGCGGGGATCGATACCGCGATTCACGTTACGAAGCCCCAGCGTGTACTCGCTCTTGATGTCTTTGGTGATGCTGTTGTGGAGGTTCATCGACACGGTGATGGTGCGTTCGTCGACGTTGCAGGTGGCGTGCTGGTCGTAGGTCAGGTGATAGTTCAGCTTGCCGATGGAGTAGTCGTTGAAGTAGATGCCGAGCTGGGTGGCATCCGCGTTGTCTTCCCGCAGCGACGCGTCGAGGCCGTACTCGGTCGCGAAAGCTTCGAGGCCGGGGTCGTCGAACCACATCTGGATGCGGCCTTCGCTGGCGCTGCGCACTAACTGATCCCACATGGCGCCGAACTCCCAGTTGCCGCTGGTGAGCGCGCTGAACATCTTGGATGTCACCTCATTGAAGTAGGCGTCCATCGCGGCGTTGTCGGCACCGAACCTTTCGTACGGTTCGCTCATGAGCAGCGACGCCGTGTTCTCGGCCGTCACTTGCTCGCCCGAATCGAGAGTGAGAGGCCCGGTCGCCTCGATGAGGTGCGCAAGCACGATCGGGTCGATGGAGATCGCGCCATCGAACTCGGGCAGGTCTTCCCACTCGCGGGTCGCTTGGAAGAGCTCAACGGCGCGCGGGAACTCGGGCGTCATCGTGAAGTTCGATGACCAGCTCACGAGCTCGCGGGGGTAGAGAGACTTGACGTCGCGGGGGAGCGTGATCAGCGAGCCGTTGACGGTGTCGAACCCGAGCGAGGGAAGCCGCGAGTACATGAGGTCGACGCCGTTGTCTTGACCCACGAGCTCTGCCTGCCCGTTATCGACTTTGAGGATCAGCCAGTGAGCGACGCCACCGCCGGTCGCACGGATCTCGGCCGGGGTCTGGATCATGACCTGGTAGAGCATCGGCCCGTTGGCGCCCGCGGCCTGCAAGAGCGCGGGGAGGTTCTCTTGCGCAACCTTGAGGATCGGGATCGCCTGGTCGAGCAGTCCGACCATCTCGTCCATCGGCTCGTAGACGGCGGGCAAGACGTCGGTGCGGTCCATGGTCGCTGCGATGGCTGAGGCATCCTCGAACGACGAAATGATCGTCGGAAGCACCGTCTCGGCCTCGAGGAACGGTTGCAGGTTGATCCCGAGGCTGCCCTCGGCGCGCTGCTCGTCGACGTTCGCAGCTGACACCATGTTGACGACGGGTGGGATCGATTCGCTCGCGATCGTGTTCACGGCTTCGGCGACCGTGCGCACCGCGAGAACGTTGTTACCGATGCGAGGCAGCGTGGATGCCAGATCCCAGAGCGGACCGTTCGCGGTTTCGGATGCACGCTGGGTACGAGCGACGATCTCATCGCCAGCCTGTTGGAGAGTGTCGGTGTTGCCCGACACAGCAGCCTCTGCCAGTCCACCCAGCTGCGACTTGACCGTCTCGAGGTCATCGCGCACCTCGAGCACCTGGAGCGCGAAGACGCCTCCCAGAATGACGGTTCCGACCAGGATCAGCCCGAGCGGACTGAGCGCAATCCAGAACGTCCGCCATCCGCGCCGCCTGCGCGACGCTCCAGACTCGGGTGCGGCATGCCGAGCCAGCGGTCGGGCCGGGGTGCGCCGCGCCCGCGTCTCGCGGCGGGTCGTCGGCGGCTTCGGGGCGACGGATGACGCACTTGACCGGGCGCGTCGGGTGATGGCCTGCGAATCCGACGAATGGCCCTCGCTCAGGGCGGGTTGATCGCTTAGGGAGGGCTCGCCTGCCGGGACGGAATCGGCCTGCCGGTCGCCGTCAACGGTGGTCACGACCCTGATGTTACCGGTCCTATGTTGTGAGAAACCGAGCGCGGGCCGTGAAAGCCCGAACGGATGCTGAACATTGCATATGCGTCTCAGGAGCCGCGGTCAGCGACCGCACAGTGCATGTCCAGCGGCCATGGCATAACCTACCTTTCTTAAGGCATCCGTTCTTCGGCTGTGCCAACACCCGAGGTCTTCCAGGTCAACGACGTGTGACCGAGAGGGGTCGCGCGTAGCCGGAGTCGAGCCACGCGTCGCACCCCTGCGAACGAGGATTGGTTGCGACGGCCGTCGGGAAGGAACTTTGTGAGCAAGACAGCACCGCAGCGCGGCCGCCAGACGGTGGCCCGTCATGGGGCGCTGAGGTCGCCGCATCCGTTCTCCGTCTTCATTAAGGCGCTCGGCATCGTCGTTGCCGTCATCCTTGTTTCCGGCACCGGAGTGGCTGCGTACGCCGTTTACGACCTGGCCGCCAGCTACGCCACCGAGAACACGGTCGAACTCGAAGACCAGGTCGTCGTTCCGCCCGACATCGGCGCGATCGAAGGTGGCGTCAACCTGTTCGTCGCGGGCACGGATGCCTGCGAGCCCGAGTTCTCTGCGATCTTCGGCGACCGCTGTTCGGGTTCCGACTCGGAGGGAGAACTCAACGACGTCAACATGCTCGTGCACATCTCGGATGCGCCGCGTCGCGTGACAGTCATCTCGTTCCCGCGCGACCTGTTGGTTCCTATCCCCTCGTGCGATCGCGGTGACGGCTCGACATCCTCCGCAATGAGCAAGCAGCCCCTGAACTCCGCGTTCTATGCGGGCGGTGGAGCAGAGGGCGGCGGGCTGTCCTGTGTCGTCAAGACCATCTCGCAGCTGAGCGGCCAGAGCATCCCGTTCGCCGCGAAGGTCACGTGGGGCGGTGTCATCAACATCACCGATGCGATCGGCGGCGTTGACGTTTGTGTCCAGGGCGGCATCAGCGACCCGCTCGCGGGCCTCTATCTACCCGACGGGATCTCGACTGTTTCGGGAACCCAGGCGCTGGCGTTCCTGCGCACCCGCAAGGGTGTCGGTGACGGCTCGGATCTTGGCCGGATCAGCAACCAGCAGCAGTACATGTCGAGCCTGGCCAAGAAGCTCGTGAGCGAGAACGTGCTGTCTGACCCGACGACGCTCTACCGGCTCGCGACCGTCGCGATCGACAACATCACGAAGAGCTCGAGCCTGACCAACCCGCTGACGCTCGTACAGATCGCGCTCGCGATAAAGGACGTTCCCTTCTCAGACATCGTGTTCGTTCAGTACCCCGTCAACGGCGACCCCGACGACCCGAACAAGGTCGTGCCGAACTACGCCGCCGCCGACCAGCTCTGGGCGGCACTCGAGGCGAACGCTCCGATCGAGCTCACCGGCACGGCGGGTATGAACGGAAGCGTCGTCGATGTGACTCCGACTGAGGAGCCGGCTCCCGAGACCACCACGGACCCGAGCGCGACAGCCGCACCTACCGAAGCTCCCGCCGAGGAAGCCGTGGTTCTTCCGAACTCGATCACCGGCTCGACTGCTGCACAGACCACCTGCTCGGTCGGAAACCTCGGCTGACGGCATCCATTCGTCGCGGCGGACCGCAGCGGTTAGTATTGACGAGGCCATCCGCCCGATTAGGTAACGGATGCCTGGAGACGTCGCATAGTCAGGCCTAGTGCACCACCCTGCTAAGGTGGAGTCCCCTTACGGGGACCGAGGGTTCAAATCCCTCCGTCTCCGCCGAACTTCCTGGCCCGCAATCCCTTGAAAACACTGGGATCGCGGGCCATAGGTTTCTCATAGGAACGCCGGTTTGCGAAGAATCTGCGAACAGTTCCGTGGCGTCAGCCCTGTGATGTCTCCGGACATCGGTGACAGTTCAGGAACGAGATGACTTGATCTCGCCATAGCCACGAGATTGTAGCGCGCGTACGAGGTTGTCTAGCGCGGGACGCATCACCCGCTGGAACATGGTCCGCCGGCCGACCGCGCGCACCAATTGCGGGCCGATCTTGTAGTAGACCGCAATCGCGAGCCGGCCGGCGGTGCGGGGCGCAAGCGCCTGATCTCGAAACTGCCTGAGCACGCGGACTTCAGGGGAGTCGTACGAACCGTACACTGCGGTAGCGATGAAGCAGCCGGCTCGCGACTTGCTGTGCTCCGTCAGGAGACGCACCATCGCTGGATCCGATTCGCCGTTGAAGCCACGCTGTGCCAACTCCAGCGCACGAAACCCGTCAACGTTGTCGTTGCCGACTCTTCCATGCGCTTTCATGCTTGGGTCGGCGCCGCGTCGAAGCAGGAGCCCTGCCACCGCAACGTGGTCCACGTTCGATTCGACCTGTGCGGAGTCAGGCGCTCGCCCAGCGAACCCCGGAAGATTCCGTGCGTGCCACGATTCGATCCCCATCATTCGCCGCCAGGTCTCGCGCCCGTAGTTCGATTTGAACCATCCCGCCGATTCGGCTGCCGTCATTAGCGGGGTCATTCTTCCGGGTGACTTCTCGCACCTGGCATTGACGTGTGCCCCCGCATCAAGCAGCAGAGCCACCATCGCGGGCACGCCCCGTTGACAAGCCCAAGTTAGGGGCGTCCCTACGAACAACTCGTAGTTCACATTCGCCCCGCGACTCAGGAGAAGTTTGACTGCATCCTGGCGGTCCGCCCGTATTGAGAGCTCCAGGAGCGAGGCGAGATCCCACTCGGCGAGCCGTTGACCGTGCTCGAGTAGTTCGCTCAGCGTGCGCACGCTGCCCAGTTCTGCCGCCCAGTCGAGGGGAGTCCTGCCCTGGAACTTATCCTCGACATTGAGACCCATCCTGATGCAGTGGCTCGCCTCCTCCTCATTTCCGTGCCAGAGTGCCAGGGCGAACTCGCCCACGCTGCGTGAGTTGTACTGCGAGTCCCATTTGGGGGCGACACGGTCCCGATACTCGGTCCAACTCTCATCCGGGCCCGGGGAGGAGTCGGCTTGGTTCCGCTGCTCGGTCATGACCTCGACCCAAGCATCGAACGCGGTGGCTTTCCCATTGTCCCGGTCACGCAAGGCTCCAGTCGATCGTTGGCACCCCAACTGAGGCGAGGAAGGAGTTGCACTTTGAGAAGTGCTTGGAGGTAGCGAGCGGACGCGCGGAACCGCTCGCGCGCGGATGTGCCGCTCTGAAAACCCCAGGCCGCAGTCGGCCGATACCAGCCTTTCGCGCCTTGTTCTGAGCCTTCTCGCCCCACAGGAGGAAGGAGACCTCGGGCGTTGAGCTGAGGTACCGGAGCAGGCCATCAGTGAAGTCAGCCCAAACGTCAAGGTGGGATCCCGCCTTGCCATTCCGCACGGTCAGCGCGGTGTTCAGCAGGAGCACACCTTGGGCGGCCCAACGCGACAGATCGGGGGAGTACTCGTCGGGGCGGACGAAGTCAGTGCCGAGATCCTCGGTGAGCGCATCGAACACTGCCCCCAGCGACTTGGGAGTGAGAATCCCGTTCGGCGCCGAGAATGCGAGGCCATCGGCGACGCACGGCGCCGGGTAGGGATCCTGTCCGAGAATGACAACGCGGACGTCGCGTGGGGAGGTGGTGCCGAACGCGCGGAAGACGGCGCTCCTGGGGGGACACGTGACTGGACCAGCGGGATCGTAGAGAAGGTCGATGGTGTCGTGGAGATGGTTGACCTCGCTTGCGCTGAGGCCGAGTTCGGTAGCCCACGGGACGGGCAACGAGGAGAAGTCGTCGCCCGTGATCCCCTCCACGCGTTCCCCCAGCATCAGAGAAGAACGTACTGAGTTCAGCCCCAAATCGTCAATCTCTCGGATTTCCAACTATCGATGTCGTTCGGCGTGCCATCTCTACTTCGGGGAGGGACTCTGCGGGTCGAGCACCCTGCGCGTCTCAAGTGCTTCAGCGGTTGACTGGCCCCTCCAGTCATCGACTCCCGATTGCCAAGGACCTGCACGCGGGAGTAGCTAGAACAGCCCACCGACGCCCGCCGCGACGGCGCCATCGTCGAGTCGATCCGAAACCGCGTTTAGGTCTTCGTCGAATAGATCCGAATAGACGTCGAGCGTCATCGCCGCGGAGGTGTGTCCCAGCATCCGCTGGATCGTCTTGACGTTTGCGCCGGACTGGACGGCCAGCGACGCCGCAGTGTGTCGCAGGTCGTGCGTGGTCATCATTGGCAGCTCGGCCTTCAGGAGCGCCGTCTTGAACCATGACTTCGACCCGTCGTCCGACCGAGTTCGGCGGATGAACCCGCCGTCTCCGGCAGGGAACACGAGTGAGTCCCGTGGGCGTCCCTTCGTCGCCAGCTGTAGCTGCTCGAGCAGAAATCCTGGCACCGGCACTGCTCGTGCGGTGTGGGACTTGGGCGTGCCGACGTGGATCTTGCCGTGCACCTCAACCGCGTTTCGACTGATGTGCATGCGGCCGCGTGCGAAGTCGAGGTCCTGCACTCGCAGCGCGGTTGCCTCGCCCCAGCGGATGCCGGTGTACGCAAGGACCAGGACCAGAAGCTTGCGATCGCCGCACTCGCGTGCCAGCCGAATCACCTCGTCGTGGGTAAGGTACCCGTGCTTGCCGCGAGTCTTCTTGGGCAGGCCGATCCGACCCACCCGGGCGGGGTTGGTGCTGATGCGCCCGTCGTAGACGGCATCGTCGAGGATGCTCGCGAGCACCCCGAATGTCCGAATCGTCACTGTCGCGCCGGTCGTCTTCGATAGTTCGGCGACCCACGCCCGCACATCGGTGTGCTTGATGAGCGCCACTTCCCAGCCACCCCACGTCGGCTGCACGCGCAACCGCCACGCGGTCTCGACCGGGGCGAACGACGAGGGCTTCATCGTGTGACGCTTCGCATCGAGCCACACGGGGCCGAGCATGTCGATGGTCGCCCGCGCCGCCTGCGGGTCGATGAAGTTGCCCTTCGCGCGCGCGGTGTCGATCTCGGACAGCCACAGCTCGGCATCCCGCTTGCGGGTGAAGCCGCGCTTGGCGCCCTGCTTGCCGTTGGGCTTTCGGTATCGCGCCTCGTAGCGCTTGCCGTTCGCGCTGTTGTACGCGTGGACGCTACCCACCGGCCGGTCGACCGGCGTTGTAGTTCATGCCCTCGAGACGACCCGCCTTGCGTGCGTCGATGATCCACTGGGACGCGGTGCGGTGGGGGATGCCGAGTTCGTGCTGCAGCAGCTTCGCCGGCGGCAGTCCCGCGAGCGCTGCGCTGCCGTACAGCAACTCGACGACCTCCATGCGCGCCTCACCGCCGCCGCGCTTCACGACCTCGGTGGCGACCATTGGCGGCAGGATGCGTCCGGCCGCGGTGGTCAGCTGATCCACGCTCAGCCACTTCGCCTTCGGATCGCTCTCGTCTTCGAGCGTGAGGAAGATGCACCGCGGCGCCGCAGCCTGCACGATCGCCTGCATCCCGACCTTCGCGACGGTGGGGTAGTTGAGCTCCACGTCGTCGCGGGTGGCGGTGTTCGTGACGCCCTTGATGACGTACCGACCCTCGTCGCGCACATAGCGGGCGGTGACAGCGGTCTGCACGCCGAGCGCGGCATCCGTCGTCGTCGCCACGAATGCGGGCGCAATGCGCAGTGCGGACCCGACGGGCTGCGTGGCTTCGCGCCACGTGACCTTGTGGCCATTGAGTGTCTTCACGTCGACCTTCACCTCCCTAGTTTGTCTAACCGCACGGCGCTTTCGCACTTGCCTCTTGTGCAGGGTAGCAGAAAGTGCTTCACTCACGGTAAACCAACCAGAACATACGCAAGCGGAGGTGGATGGTGTTCAAAGTCCTTCAGATCGAGTGCGACGATCCCGAGCACACGTTCCTCACCGAGCGCGAGCTCGCCGAGAACCTCAAGTTCCCGCTGAGCCGCCTGATGGGTTGGCGCAAGCACGGCGGCGGCCCGCGCTTCACCAAGTTCGGCAAGACCGTCGCCTACAAGGTCGCCGAGGTCAACAAGTGGGTCGAAGAGCACACGCACGAGCGCATCGGCGATCGCCCAGCCCCGCGGAGGTCACGGTGATCAAGATCGTGATCTACACGACCGGTGACGGATGCATGCAGTGCCGGCTCACCAAGCAGCTGATGGATGCCGTCGGCCTGGCGTACCTCGACATCGACCTCACCGATCCCGCGAACGAGGCGGCGCGCGAGTACGTGACGGAGGACCTCGGCTACTCGTCCGCGCCGGTCGTGGTCGTGG
>NZ_JASBSF010000342.1 GCF_030149085.1 Microbacterium sp.
GTGACCTTCTCGCCGCCACCGGCGATCCAGAAGGGGATTCCCGGGCGCTGGAGCGGCTGCGGCTGCACGATCGCGCCGTCGACCTGGTAGTACTTCCCGTCGAGAGTTGCCGACCCGGTCGTCCAGGCCTGGTGCATGATCTCGACTCCTTCGCGGAGCATCGCGAGGCGATCGCGAACCTCAGGAAAGCCATACCCGTACGCCCGCCATTCGTGCTCGTACCAACCGCCACCGATTCCCATCTCGGCACGGCCACCCGAGACGATGTCGACTGTCGCGGCAACCTTCGCGAGGTAGGCGGGGTTCCGGTACCCCATGCAGGTGCACATCTGGCCGAGACGGATGCGGCTGGTCGACGCGGCGAAGGCTGACATCAGCGTCCAGGCCTCGTGCGTAGCCTCCTGGGTCGCAACGGGCACGGTGTGGAAGTGGTCATAGACCCAGAGGGACTCCCAGGGCCCCGCATCGGCCCGCTGGGCCAGTCCGTTCATCGCTTCCCACTGGTGCGCGGGATCGATTCCAACGAGGTCGAGACGCCAGCCTTGCGGGATGAAGATTCCGAATCGCATAGCGCCAGCCTAGGGTCGCGTCCGCGGAGGCCGGGTCAGTTTTCGACGATCGTCGCGAGCGGCATCCGTTCTCGCATGATCGCGATCGCCTCGGGATTGGCGTCGATGAGCACCGCGTCTCGCCCCAGCCCCTGCGCGACGGCACCCGTCGTTCCCGACCCCGCGAATGGATCGAGAACGGCTCCGCCCGGGCGGGAGGATGCCTGCACGATTCGCCGCAACACACCCTCGGGCTTCTGGGTGGGGTAGCCGGTCTTCTCGCGCCCGGTCGTGGGGACGATCGTGTGCCACCAGACGTCAGTCGGGAGCTTTCCGCGCGCCGCCTTTTCAGGGGTCACGAGTCCCGGGGCCATATAGGGCTCGCGATCTACGGCCTCGGAATCGAACCAGTAGCGCGCCGGATCTTTCACGTAGACGAGGATCGTGTCGTGCTTGGTCGGCCAGCGCTTGCGGGTCTTCGCTCCGTAGTCATACGACCAGATGATCTCGTTGAGAAAGTGGTCGCGGCCGAACACCGCATCCAGCAACACCTTCGCGTAGTGCGCCTCCCGGTAATCGAGGTGGAGGTAGAGAGTGCCGTCGTCGGCGAGAAGACGCCAGGCTTCGAGCACCCGCGGTTCGAGAAAGCCCCAGTAATCGTCGAACCTGTCGTCGTACACGCGCAGGTCTCCCCGCAGCCGCTCGTAGTCGCGGCCATGGAAGCCGCGCCGGGTCACGGACCCCGGAAGCGGCGCGTCTCGCGGCATGCTGGCTGATTCGACTGCCCGCTCACGCACGCGCCCGGTGTTGAACGGGGGGTCGAGGTAGACCAGACCGAATGACGCATCCGGCAGTCCACGCATCACCGACAGATTGTCGCCGTGATGGATCGTGACGGTCACGGAACCCGGTGCAGCCACGCGTCGGTGGCGAACTTCGACGCGACGAGAGCCTCTGCTTCGGCGTATTCCTCTTCGGTGATATGCCCGACCTCGGCGCCGTAGAGCGTGGTGAATGTGTCGGCGAAGGCCTGGATGATCGCCTCGCGAGGCAGTCCCGTCTGGCGCCGCAGCGGGTCGACGCGCTTGGCCGCCGAGGTCGTGCCCTTGTCGCTGAGCTTCTCACGGCCGATGCGCAGCACGTCGGTGAGCACCTCGCCGTCCATGTCGTAGCTGAGAGTCGCGTGATGCAACACACCGCCGTTGGCCAGGCGCTTCTGGGCGGCACCGCCGATCTTGCCCTCGGGACTCGCGATGTCGTTGAGCGGCTGGTACGTCGCGTCGATCCCGAGGGAGCGCAGCGCCTGCAGGACCCAGTCATCGAGGAACGCGTAGGAGTCGGCGAAAGTCATGCCCGCCACGAGTGAGGCAGGAACCGAGAGCGAGTACGTGATGATCGCATCAGCGCCCATGAGCATCGCGCCACCGCCCGAGATCCGCCTGACGACGTCGTAGCCGTGACGGCGCGCACCCTCCGGGTCCACTTCGTTTCGGAACGACTGGAACGACCCGATGACGACAGCCGACTCGTTCCACTCCCACAGCCGCAGGGTCGGCGTCCGTCGCCCATCGCCGACCCGGGTCGTGAGCACTTCGTCGAGCGCGAGGTTCATGCGCGGCGAGACGGGGCGGTCGTGGACGATCTGCCACGAGAAGTCCTTCCACCCGGATGCCGTCACGAGGGCCCGGCGCACGACGGTGCCCACGGACTCGGGCGTGAACCCGAGAAGCTGCGCGCCTTCCGGGAGCGCCGCGCGGACTACCG
>NZ_JASBSF010000320.1 GCF_030149085.1 Microbacterium sp.
GAGCTGGGGGATCACGACGCCCCCGACGGTGCCGAGCAGGCCCATCTGCGACACGAGCACATAGTTGGGGATCATCGTGACCTGGAACGGCACGAGCCACGACCCGATGAAGAGGAACATGAGCAGCTTGCGCCCGCGGAAGTCCCACATGGCGAACCCGTAGGCGGCGAGCACGGCGATGAGCAGCTGCGCCACGGCGAGCATGATCGACATCGCGAAGGTGTTCCACAGCATGTTGCCGATGGGGATGGTGTTCCACACGTAGGCGAAGTTCTCGAGGCTGAGCGGCCAGGGCAGCAGCGTCTGGTCGAGCGCGTTCTCGGGGGCGCGGAAGGCGGTGGCGAACATCCAGTACACGGGGAAGACACTGAACAGCGCGAGCATGATCAGCACGACGTGGCCGGCGATGGTGCCGAGGCGGGTGCGGGATGCCACGGCGACATCTTCCGCCGAAGCGGAAGCCGCCCGCACGCGAGCGCCCTTGTGCAGCACGGTGTCGGCGGCGAGCGCCGGCCCGGTGACGGTGACGAATGACATGGGTGGTCCTAGTTGTCGTAGAAGCTGAGCCGCTCCTGCAGCTCGAGGAAGATGAGTGCGATCACGCCGAACCCGACGAAGAAGATCACCCCGGCCGCCGACGAGATGCCCACGTCGAAGTTCTGGAACCCGAACTGGTACAGCAGGTAGTAGATGTTCGTGGTTGAGTTGGTGGGCCCGCCCTGGGTGAGCAGGTCGATGATCGGGTAGGTCCACTGCGCGGCGAGGAGGATCGTCATGAGCGACAGGAAGACCAGGGTCGGTGAGAGCAGCGGCAAGGTGATGCGTCCGAAGATGCGGCCGGCGCCGGCACCGTCGAGTGCGGCGGCTTGACCGTATTCGGGGCTGATGCCGGCGAAGCCGGCGGCGATCACGAGCACGCCGAAGCCCAGCATCTGCCACCCGACGATGACGATGACGGCCCAGATGGCGAGGTCGGGGTCGCGGAAGACGTTCGGCATGTCGACGCCGAAGTGCGCGAGCACGGTGGCGAATGCCCCCTGCTCGGCGAACAGCCACCGCCACACGGCGCTGGTGGCGACGGGGGTGATGAGGAACGGCACGAAGATCAGCGCCTGATAGAAGGTGCGCATTCGCCCCCGCACCTGCCGTGACATGACGGCGATCGCGATCGGCAGCACGAGCGAGAAGACGAAGAACGCGGCGATGTAGACGACGGTGTTCAGCAGCGCGGTGTGCAGCTCGGGCAGCGCCAGCACCTCGGCGTAGTTCGACCCGCCGACGAACGTCTTGGGGCTTGTGGGCAGCAGGTTCCAGTCGTAGAACGACAGGCCGAACGTCTGGGCGAGGGGACTGTAGGTCCAGAGGATGAGGAACGCGGTGCCCGGCAGCACATACAGGTAGGGCAGCAGGCTCTGGGGCCGAAAGCGCGAGCGGCGCACGACGGGCGCGGATGCCTCGGCCGGAGCCGCGCCCGCTCCCTCGGCCGGCGCAGCGGCGGCCGAGGGAGCGGAGACGGTGACGAACATGGGCTGACTACTCTCCCGCCGACGCGTTGACGGCGGCGAGCTGCTCGTCGGGGGTCATGTTCATGAACGCCTCGAGCATCTCGGGAGTCATCTCGTAGACGGTCGGGAACTGCCCGATCGGCACGACGGAGTGCAGCACCCGGTCGCCGTAGACGTGCACGAGGTTGTAGGACTGGCCGCCGTCCTGGCCGCGGGCACCGGGGTAGGCGACGGCGAGGTCCTGCGTGTAGCAGGTCGCCGACGCGACCGACACGGGCACGCCCGCGAACGTGCTGGTGGTCGAGTAGTGCAGGTGACCGCCCAGGATGCCGCGCACGTCGGTGCCCCGGATGACCTCGGCGAGGCGCTCCTGGTCGCGCAGCTCGACCAGGGCGATGAGCCCGATCGGGCTCGGCACGGGCGGGTGGTGCAGCGCGATGAGGGTGCCGTCGGGCGCGGGGACTTCGAGCTCGCGGCGCAGCCACGCCAACTGCTCGTCGCTGATCTCGCCGTGGTGCTGCCCGGGCACCGTCGAGTCGAGCGCGATGATGCGCAGACCGTTGACGTCGTAGACGCGGTCGACGGGCTCGGACTGGTCGGCCTCCTCGTCGAGCAGGCCGCGGCGGAACGCGACGCGCTCGTCGTGATTGCCCATCACCCAGATCACCTGGGCACCGAGCTTCTCGGCGGCGGGCTCGACGATGGCCCGCAGGCGCTCGTAGGCGTCGGGGCGGCCGGTGTCGGCGAGGTCGCCGGTGAACACGATCGCTTCGGGGCGGGCGTTGGCCTTGGTGAAGCCGTCGAACAGCTCTGCGAGGTTCTTGTCACTGTCGATGCGCTCGTGCAGCAGGTCGCCGTCGCCCACGAAGTGGGTGTCAGAGACATGCAGGATGAAGTGCTCGGGAGCGGGATGCTGGCTCGCGATGTGCGACATGGTGTGTGTTCCTTCCGATCAGACCGCGGTGGCGGCGGGGTCGATGATCACGGCGGTGAGACGCTCGAGCTCGGTGGGGGTGAGTCCGTGGGCGAGGAGGTAGGCGCTGATCGACCCGTGCTCGCGGTCGATGCGCTCGAGCAGCGCCTCGAGCACCTCGGCGGGGCTCTCGGTGATGAGTTCGACCATTCCCGCGGTCAGTTCGATGCCGCGCTGTTCGAAGACGGCGGTCATCGCGTCTGACCACTCGCCGCGCAGGTTCTCGGCGGTGGCGGCGTAGTCGGCCACGACGTCGTCGCGGTCGACCCCGGCGGCGGCGAGCGCGAAGGCCACGACGAGACCGGTGCGGTCTTTGCCGGCGGTGCAGTGCACGAGCACCGCGTCGTCGTCGTCAGCCGCGATGATCACCCGGATCGCGTCGACCAGCTGCGCCCCGCGCTCGTCGACGATGTGGTCGTAGACGGGCACGAGTCCGACGTGCGTGGTGGCCTGCGCGGCCGGGTCGGCGTCGTCGAACACGGGCAGGTGGTGCACGGTGACCTCGAGCCCGTCGACCGCGCTCGGCGCTGTGGCGCGCTCGTCGCCGCCGCGCAGGTCGATGATGTGGGCGACGCCGATCTCGGCCAGCCGGTCGCGACCGGTCGCGTCGATGCGGTGCAGAGCATCTGACCGCAGCAGCTTGCCCCACCGGCTGGTGCCGCCGGCTGCACGGTAGCCGCCGGTGTCGCGCAGGTTGTAGAGGCCGGCCACGGCGTGGCGACGCTCACGAGGCGCCGCGGTCGCGGCATCCGGCGACGAAGCGGCCGCGGCATCCGTCGCCGAAGGCGTCAGGTCGAGGTCGATGGTCATTCGATCAGCCCCTGCGCGCGCTCGGCGGCCTCGGTCATAGTGGCGGCCGGGTCGGCGCCGTAGAAGACCGCGTCTTCGATGGCGGTGGCGAGCACCTGGTCGACCTGGGCGTAGCTGTCGCCGGGGTACGACACCCACGGCTCGAGCGCGTCGAGCTGCTCGAGGTTGGGCTTCACGAGCGGGTTGGCTTCGACCCAGTCATAGAGCGGTCCGCCCTCGTCGGCCATGCTGCTGCGCAGCGGTAGGTACCCGATCTGGGTCGAGATGATCTCGTAGGCGCGGGGGCTGGTCATGAACTGCATGAGCTCCCACGCGGCGGCCTGCTTGGCGGGGTCGGTGGCGAACATCGCGAGGAACGAGCCCGAGTTGGTGGGCACGACCGCCTGGTCTCCGAACGCGGGCAGGGTGTGAGCGTCGAGGGTCCAGCCACCGGCCTCGGCGCCCATCATGAACGCGCCCTGCAGGGCCGAGCTGTTGACGTGGATCGCGGTCTTCCCCTGCGCGAACGCCTCGTACTGGCTGGTGAAGTCCTCGTTGGTGAGCACGCCGTCCTCGTACATCTCGGTGAAGGTCGCGACCGTATCGATCGCGGCGTCCGAGCCGAACTCGATCGTCGTGCGGTCATCGCTCAGCACCTGGGCGCCGTTCGAGAGGAAGAGGCCCTGCATGCACCAGCTGCCGCCGGTGATCACGCACGACGCGCTCATCGAGGGGGCACCGGTGGACTCGGTGATCTGCGCGGCGGCGTCTTCGATGATCAGGTCGATATCACTGACGGCGGCGGTGCTCTTGAAGGAGCGACCGACACCAGAGAGCTGGATCGTTCCCATGAGTCGCCTTCTGCAAGCGACCTGACGAACCGGGGCCTTCCCGCGAAATCCGCTTGCAGAGCTATTGCAATCGAGGAAAGTGAATTTCCTGCAAACGGAGTGTCAACGCCCATCGCCGTGGTCGATAACGTCTGGCACGTCGGATGCCTCGGCGTCGGAGCCGTCGTCGGCGACGATGTCGAGCACCTCTTCGCGCACCGCGAGGCGCGCGCGGTCGGCGGCGTCGCTCATGCGGTCGGCGACGGCGATCTGCAGGGCGTTGAGCACGAGCAGCTGTACGAGCCCGCTGCCGAGAATGCCTTGATCCCACGCCTGGAAGCGCGCACCGGCGACGAGCAGGTGGTCGGCGCGGGTGGTGAGCGGGGTACGGGCGAAGCTCGTGACCCCGATCACGGTGGCGCCGGCGTCGACGGCGGCGTCCGCAACCGCGAGGGTCACCGAGTTGGCGCCACTCGAGCTGACGATGAGGCACACATCACCGGGGGCGAGCACGCGGGCGGTGAGGTGGGCGACCACGCCGTCAGCGGGCGCTTCGCAGGGCCGGCCGTTGACGGCGAACGCGACGGCCGACGCCTGGGCGGCGGCGTGCGAGGCGCCGGTGCCCGAGATCAGCAGGCGCGGCGCGCGGGCGATGGCGTCGGCAGCGGCGTCGAACGCGACCGGGTCGATCGAGGCGAGCGCGGTCTGCAGCATCCCACCCGCCCCTCGGCCAGCCACCGCAGAAAGCCCTCGGTGCCGGCGGGTGCGTCGGGCGCGGCGGTGGCGTCGGCGGCGAGGTCACGCACGAGCAGCATGCGCAGGTGCTGAAAGCTGCGCAGCCCCAGCGCCTGGGCGGTGCGGCTGACGGTGGCCGGCGACGTGTTGGCGGCTTCGGCGAGGTCGGCGCCCGACATGTCGACCACGTCGTGGGGTCGCTCGGCGCAGATGCGGGCGACGCGCTGCGCGCTCGGTACGAGCGACGGCAGGATCGAGAGGATGTGGTCGATGGTTCCGCCGAGCGGCGGCTCGTTGAGGGGCGAGTTCATGTAGCCGGTGATCACCTTTCGGGTTCGCCGCACATCGTATGGGCGCAATGCGACCACGACCCCAACCATAGGTGAACGCAGCGTTCATCGCCTCCGCTATCCGCGAAAGGCAATTTCATGACCTCCCTGCGTCCGCTCGAGCTCCCGAACAGTGCCATGCCCGCAAGGAAGTCGGCCAAGGGTGACTCGACCGAAGACGCCCACCTCGAGCGCCGCGATGGCGCCTACGATGACCGTCCGTGCGAGCCAGAGCCACGTGATCTGTCGATCCCGGCGGTCAAGCGCTCGAACGTTCCGCACGTCGATGTTCCGCTGGCGGGGGCGCCGGGGCAGCAGACACCGGTAACCAACGACGCGAAGAAGCCTGCCACGACGATGACGCCCGCAGCGCGGAACCAGAGGGCGGGGGCGACGCGCGAAACTGATCCTGCTCATGGCCCGATCAGACCGATGGCCACTCAGACGTGAAAGGGGAGACATCGCGCCCGGGCCGAACCGTCGCACGCTGACGTCCCCTCACCGCGCAGTGCCCGCAAGGGGATGGTAGATGGGCGAGCAGTTCTGGGACTCTGGTCGACGATTCTTCAGCTCGCCTGTGGAAGTCCCTGGGACAACGCCTGTCGGATTCTCCAAACAGGAAAACCGCTGAGCTGCGCAATCAAGTCCACATCGAACTCGTGCTCGAAGTAGGCCACCCGCACCGCCCGGATGCGCGACGGATTGTCACCGAAAGCCAGTGTGAACTCGGTGGCGTAGCGCTCCCAGACGCTGAACTCATACCCCGGTGCCGTCACGATGCATTCACCTCATCCCGGGTGCAACTCTCAGGAGTGGTCGCGGTGCTAATGCGATGCTACGACACCCGTGTTAACGCCAGGACACAAGGAGATTCCGGGAAAGCTCGCTACGCACGGTGTGCACCGATACGGGGATGGCCCGCCCGGGGTGCATGGTTCACACCGGGGTGACCAAGGGAATTGGG
>NZ_JASBSF010000328.1 GCF_030149085.1 Microbacterium sp.
GCCGTCACCCTCTACGAAGCCACCCTCGCCGGACACTTCACGATCGCGAAGGAGCAGGTCGAGGCCGAAGCCTGGCGCAGCTACCTCGGCCCGGCAGGTGCCGCCACCGTCCTCAAACCTGTCCCGCGTCAAGTATTTGGCAGGATTTCTTCTCTTTCGAAGTTGGGGATGGTGGGGTCGGCAAGGCCCAGGTGCACGTCCATCGGCCGGTTCCAGGCGATCGCCTCGTGAGGACGGATCTCGTTGTATTCGATCCGGTAGTCCTCAGCGCGTTCGACGAGCGTCATCGCGTCGGGGATCTCGTCGAGGAACAGCCGCTCGTACTTCAGCGTCCCGAACCCGCGTTCGCGTGACCCGTTCTGCCCGGGCGATTTCACCCGAGTGCGGACGTGCCGCAGCTCGGGGTGACGCAAGATGAACAACTCGAAGTTCATCGACCGGAACGGGCCACCATTGTCAGTCACGAGGGTCACGACCGGCAGCAGCTCGCCGGTCTCCGGGTCGACCTGACACTGATCGACGAGGGGGTGCCCGAACATGCGCTCGTAGTCGGTCAGGGCGAGCTCGACGGCGGCGATCGCGTCATGCTGGTTCGCCGTGGGCGAGGTATGGAAGGGGTGCTCGACCTTGGAGAACCAATCCCGGCACCCCGCGATCCGCCACGTCCCACCCTGGGTGGTCTCGAACTCGCTGAAGTCCAGCTGCCACACCTGGTTCGGGCCCGTCGGGTTCCTCGCGAACGCCGCCTTACGGTCTCTCGCGAGCTCACGGCGCTGCTTCTGATACTCCGACGGCAGGATCAGCCCGTCATCGCGCAGCAGGCGCAGCACGGTCGCCTGCGACACCCGGTGCCCGTCGTGGCGGGTCATCGCCCAGATCTTCCGATGACCCCACGCCGGATGCGCCAGCGCGTGCTTGGTCGCGAGCGGCCTGGCCGCGTCCCGCGCGGGCTGCGGCCACGGACCCTTCGGCGGGCGATCCGCTCTCGCTTTGGCCTGCCAGCGGCGATACGAACGCTCGGGCACGCCCGTCAGCTTGCAGAACCTCGACGTCGGCATGCCCGCCTCCAAACGGATCACCTCGAGGTCCTCGAAGGGCCCAGCCGGCCCTCCGCGCTCTTCTTCCACACCCGGATCTCGACCGCCGCCTCACCGAGGGCCTGCGTCAACTCCGCGACCTCATCCTCGAGCTGCTGCTCCCGGGTCGAGGGTTTGGACTTGCCCGCCTCGATGCCGGCCTTGCCGCCCTCGAGGAACTGGCGCTTCCAGTTCCCGATCGCTTGCTCGGACACCTTCTCGCGGCGGGCGGCTTCGGCGATCGTGATCTCGCCTTGCAACACGGACAACACGATGCGGAGCTTCTTCTCTACCGGGATCGTCGGGGGACGACTCATGCTTCAGACCTCTCAGCTGGGGCGTTGCATCAGCAACTAACTACCCCTGCCAAACATTCTGACGCGCGACAAACCGACTCAGCAGAGCGCAGCCCTGGAATGCTCTGCGCGCGGCTACGGTGGGGGGGATGGCACTCTCCTCCCGAACCACAACCCGTGCGCCCCGTCCGACGATCGAGTTCACCGTGCTCGAGACGACGTGGCTGAACCCGCACCTGGTACGCGTCCGCCTCGGCGGGTCCGGTTTCACTCAGTTCCAGAACCGGCCCGAAACCGACAAGTACGTGAAGCTGAAGTTCACGACTCCCGAGCCCGAGTCACTCCCGGTGACGAGAACCTACACGGTGCGCCGTGTCGACCATGCCGCGCAGGCGATCGACGTCGACTTCGTCATACACGGCGACGAGGGACTCGCGGGTCCCTGGGCAGCGACGGTGAAGCCTGGCGCGACGATCAGTCTCATGGGGCCTGGCGGTGGCTACTCCCCCGATCCGGACGCCGACTGGCACCTGTTCGCGGGTGACATGTCGGCAGTTCCCGCCATCGCGGCCGCACTCGAAGCCCTCCCCGTGCACGCGGTGGGCGCGGCGATCATCGAAGTCGACACCGAGGCGGACATCCTCGACCTCGAACACCCCGCGGGCGTCGAGCTGGTCTGGATCACCAACCCCGATCACGCGGTATCGGCTCTGGCCGACGCCGTCCGGACGATCCACTGGCGTGAGGGACGCGTTCACGTCTTCGCTCACGGCGAGCGCGAAGCGATGAAAGAACTGCGGCGCGTGTTCTTCGAGGAGCACACCCTCGAGCGCGGACAGGTGTCCCTGTCGGGCTACTGGGCGCGCGGCCGTACCGAAGACCGGTTCCAAGCCGAGAAGCGCGAGCCGATCGGCCAGATCCTCCCGCCCGCCTAGTCCTGGGCTACGAGCAGAGGCCCACAGGAGGCGTCTGCGATTACGACCTGTCCGCAACGATCTCGGCCTTGAATCCGGCAGAGTTCTCGAGCCATCCGGCGTAGTGATCCGACCCTCCCGCATGGGGGTATCGGTCGTGGTAGAGCGGACGCCACCCGTGCTGCTCGGCGTGTGCCATGATCGCGTCAACGCGGCCGGGTGCACCGCCCTTGAAGGCAAGATGATTGACGCCGGGAGCCCTTCGATCATGGGATCCCCCGGAGACGTTCGGCGAGGTCGTCAAAGTCAGGTATGCGCCTCCTGCGGCCCAGGACTCGCCTCCTGGCCACTCGCTCTGTCGCGTGAAGCCGAGCTCATCCAGAAGCCAGCCCCACTCAGCGCGATCCTGCGTCAGGTCTGCGACCCACAGCTCGACATGATGAAACCCCGCCACGAACTCCAGTCTCTCAACTCCATGGTCTACGAGAGCTGCCGCCGCTCAGTCCTGGGATGCCGGGGCGGCGATGTCAGCGGCGACGGGCTCGGGCCAGAGCTGCCCGAGGAGGGTGTCGACCCACGCGATGAGGTCGGCATCCGCCACCGCTTCGCCGCCCACCCGCGGCAGCGGCACGACGACAGCCTCACCACCGGCGAGGAGCTTGGCCGAGGGATACAGCCGCTGCAGGCGTACGCGCATCGAATCCGCCAGCCGTGCCGGGGCAATCCGCAGATTCGGGCCCATCGCGACGACATCCGTCAACCCGGCACGCGCGGCACGACGACGCAGTCGCGCCATCGCCAGCAGCCCGGCGACGTCCACGGGCGGCTCGCCGTAGCGGTCGGTGAGCTCCTCGACGACGGCGTCGATCGCGTCATCCTTGGCGGTCGCGGATGCCGCGGCCGAGAGCTTCTGGTAAGCCTCGAGCCGGAGCCGCTCGCTGTCGATGTAGTCCTCGGGAATCCGCGCCTGCACGGGCAGTTCGAGCCGCAACTCGGCCGGACCCTCGACGTCCTCGCCACGGAAGGTCGCGACGGCCTCACCGATCATCCGCAGATACAGGTCGAACCCGACCCCGGCGATATGCCCGGCCTGCTCGGCGCCGAGGAGGTTTCCAGCACCGCGCAGTTCGAGGTCCTTCAGGGCGACCTGCATGCCGCTGCCGAGATCGTTGTTCACCGCGATCGTCTCGAGACGGTCGGCAGCGGTCTCTGAGAGCGGCTTCGCGTCGTCATAGAGGAAGTACGCGTACGCGCGCTCGCGGCCACGCCCCACGCGGCCGCGAAGCTGATGCAGCTGCGAGAGTCCGTACTTATCGGCCCGGTCGATGATGATCGTGTTGGCGTTGGCGATATCGAGGCCCGTCTCGATGATCGTTGTCGAGACGAGCACATCGGCCTTACGTTCCCAGAAGTCATCGACGACCTGCTCGAGCTGGTGCTCGCCCATCTGGCCGTGAGCAACCACGACCCGAGCCTCGGGCACGAGCTCTGCCAGCTCGCTCGCTACGCGCTGGATGGAACTCACGCGGTTATGGACGTAGAAGACCTGACCCTCGCGCAGCAGCTCCCGACGAATCGCAGCTGCGATCTGCTTGTCATTGCGGGCGCCGACATAGGTGAGGATCGGATGCCTGTCTTCGGGCGGTGTCTGCAGCGTCGACATCTCGCGGATGCCTGTCACCGCCATCTCGAGCGTTCGAGGAATGGGGGTAGCGCTCATCGCCAGGATGTCGACATTGGTCTTGAGCTTCTTCAGAGCATCCTTATGCTCGACGCCAAAGCGCTGCTCCTCATCGATGATCATGAGACCGAGGTCCTTGAAGATCACCTTCTCGGTCAAGATCCGGTGCGTGCCGATCACCATGTCGACGGTGCCGTCGGTGAGGCCCGCAAGAGTCTCCCTCGCCTCCTTGTCGGTCTGGAATCGCGAGAGCGCCTTGACCTTCACGGGGAAACCGGCGAAGCGCTCCGTGAAGGTCTCGAGATGCTGCTTGACCAACAGGGTCGTCGGCACGAGCATCGCGACCTGCTTGCCGTCCTGGATCGCCTTGAACGCGGCGCGTACAGCGACCTCGGTCTTGCCGAAGCCGACGTCTCCCGACAGCAGTCGGTCCATGGGGATGGGCCGCTCCATGTCGGCCTTGATCTCGTCGATCGTCTGTAGCTGATCCATCGTCTCGGCGAACGGGAATGCTTCTTCCAGCTCACGCTGCCACGGGGTATCAGGGCCGAAGGCGTGTCCCTTGGCGGCCATCCGCGCGGAATACAGCTTGACCAGCTCGACGGCGATGTCGCGTACCGCCTTGCGTGCCCGCCCCTTTGCCTGCGCCCAGTCGCTGCCGCCCATCTTCGAGAGGGCCGGCGCCTCACCGCCGACGTAGCGCGACAGAAGGTCGAGCTGATCGGTCGGCACCATGAGCTTGTCGCCGGGGTACCCGCGCTTGGACGGTGCGTACTCGAGCACGACGTATTCGCGCACGCTCTTGACCGGGTTCCGACCGCCCGACGACACCTCGCGCTTCGCAAGTTCGACGAACCGCCCGATCCCGTGCGTGGCGTGCACGACGTGATCACCGGGCGTCAGCTGGAGAGGATCGACGACATTCCGGCGCTTGGACGCGAGCTTCTTGACGACCCGACTGTCGCCACCGATCGTGCGCCCGTAGAACTCGGACTCCGTCAGCACCGCAAGGCGTGCGTCCTCGAGTTCGAAACCGCGCTCGAGCTGGGCCACCGCGAGCAAGACGCGGCCAGGCTCGGGCGCGGCATCCGCATCATCCACGATGACCGCGGCGATCTCACGGTCGGCGAGCACGTCGCGGGCGCGTTCGACCAGTCCCGTGCCGGATGCCGTGACGACAACGCTCCAGCCCGCGGCAACGCGTTCGCCGACATAGGCGGTGGCCCCGTCGACGTTGCCGTGGAAGGACGGCACCGATCGGGCGGGAATCCGCACCGGTGCATCACCGAGCACGTCGTCGAGGTCATCTGCAAGCAGCCCCTCGGCTGCCGCATCGGCAGCTCCCGAATCGAAGGGACTCAGCGTCCACCACACGCCGGAGCGATCGTGAACCGTCTCCCGCAACTGGGCAATCGTCAGAAAGTCGCCCCCTCCGAGATCGACCGGCGTGCTCGCACCCGCCGTCGCTGCGCTCCACGCGGCTTCCAGGAACTCATGGTTGGTCTCAGCGAGGGTCCGTGCCCGCGTACGGGACCGCTCGGGATCCACGAGGGCAACGGCGGATCCTTCGGGCAAATAGTCGACGAGGGTCGCCATCTGCGGCACGAGCGCCGGCGTCAACGATTCCATGCCCTCGGCAGGAATCCCCTCAGCCATCTTCTCGAGCATCCCGTGCAGGCCCGCGAACTCGCCGGCCAGCTGGCGTGCACGAGCGCGAACGTCGGCGGTGAGCAAGAGCTCGCGACCAGGAAGGAGGTCGACGGCTTCGACCGCGCCGGGCAGAGAACGCTGATCAGCAACCGAGAACGTGCGGATCTGGTCGACCTCGTCGCCGAAGAACTCGACACGATACGGATGGTCGGCCACGGTGGGGAACACATCCAGGATCCCGCCGCGCACCGCGAACTCGCCGCGGCGCGAAACCATGTCGACGCGGTGGTAGGCGAGTTCAACCAGGCGCTCGACGATCACCGCAAGATCGTGCCCGCGTTCACCGGCACGCAGCCGCACCGGTTCGACCTCGGCAAGCCCCGCCGCGAGCGGCTGCAGCGCCGCGCGGACTGATGCCACGACAACGACCGGCTCTGCACCAGAAGAGGCTGCGACGCGCGCGAGTGTCTCCAGCCGCCGTCCAACCGTCTCAGGACTAGGGCTGAGCCGCTCGTGAGGCAGAGTCTCCCACGCAGGGAAGGGCAGCACCGCCGCGTCGGGAAGAAGTGCTCGCAGCGCCGGGATCAGAGACTCAACGCGGCGGCCGGTCGGAGCGATCGCCAGCAACACAGGCGGCTTACCTGTGTCCCGGCGGCGACGAACGAGAGCGCTCAGCAGCGGGGCATCGAGGCCGTCGACCACCGAGACGTCGGCATCCACGGCAGCCGCCGCAACCACATCCCGGAAATGCTCGGAGCGGTCGAGGGCGCGCGAGATCCCGGGAAAAGCCACCGGATGATTCTAGGCCGCCCGCCAGCCTTCCCGGATCAGGGGCGAGGCGCGTGGTGCACCTGTTGAGCCGCGAGCAGACCCTCATCAACGAGTCGCTCGACAGCATCGGCTGCATCCGAGACAGCGAGAGCAAGTTCCTCCCGGGCAGAAGCAGGGAACTGCTGCAACACCCAGTCCGCCGGATCCTGTCGGCCGGGCGGTCGACCGATCCCCACGCGCACCCGCGGGAAGTCCGGGGTACCCAGGGCCTTCGCGACATCCCGCACCCCGTTGTGACCGCCGTGCCCGCCGCCGATCTTGAGCCGCACGGCGTCGAAGGGGATGTCGAGCTCGTCGTGCACGACGACCACACGCTCGGGGGGGATCCCGTAGAACTGCACGAGTCCCGCGACGGGTCCCCCCGAGACGTTCATAAAGGTGTTCAGTTTGGCGAGCACGAGCTTCGGTCCGCCCGGACGCAGCCACGCTTCGGCGACGCGAGCGTTTGCCTTGTGGGAGCGAAAACCCTGTCCACGCCGACGAGCGAGTTCATCGACGACGAGCTGCCCGATGTTGTGCCGGGTGCGCTCGTACTGTGGACCGGGGTTGCCCAGGCCCACGATGAGCCATGCGTCGCTCACGGCAGCGCCCCTCCGGCTCGTTCAGCCCGCCGGATTACTCCGAGTCGGTCGCAGCGTCCTCGGCAGCGTCGCCGGCGTCAGCGCCAGCCTCGCCGTCCGCGGCAGACTCATCAGCAGCTGCAGCGGCAGGAACCGAGATGGCAACGACAAGCACCTCGGGGTCGGTGACCAGCACCGCACCCTGCGGAAGGGCCAGTTCGCCAGCGGTGATACGGGCACCCTCTTCGAGGCCCTCGACGTCGACCTCGACGTGCTGCGGGATGTCGGTGGCCGCGACGGCGAGGGAAATGCTCGTGGCGTCCTGGTTGACGATCGTGCCCGAGAAGGACTCGCCGACGACGAGGACCGGAACGTCGACCTGGACCTTCTCACCCTTGTTGATGACGACGAGGTCGATGTGCTCGATGATCTGGTGCACCGGGTCCCTCTGCACGTCCTTGACCAGCGCGAGCTGCGGCTTGCCAGCGATGTCGAGCTCGATCAGCGCGTTTGCGTGGCGCACGAGCAGCAGCATCTGGTGACCGGGCAGCGCCACGTGGACGGGGTCAGTGCCGTGGCCGTACAGCACGGCAGGAATCTTGCCTGCAGCACGCAGGCGGCGGGCGAAACCCTTACCGAAGTTCTCACGAATCTCGGCGTGGACGATGGTCTGTTCGGACATGTGCTCTCTCCTTGGGCGGACACCGGGATGTGTTCTCAGCCCGGACGTAGCGGGACTCGACTCGAACGCGAGCGCGTGAGGAACCCGTGAGGCCGCACACCCTCGTCGATAACGGATGCTTACTGCGGCGCGCTGGGCGCCAGCGAGCATCCCTCGCCGAAGTACAGTCCGCAAGTCTACCAGCGGCCCCGGTACGATGGTGACGGGCCGCGACGGGCCCGCTTTCCCGAGAGCAAGGACGAATGATGGACGCCCAGGTCACCTCGAACATTCTCGTCGCCGTGATCGGCATCCTCACCCTCGGCACCCTCGTCGGTGTCGTTGCGGCCTTCTGGTCGATGGGCCGCTCGGCATACCGCAAGGAGTAAGCCGCGACGTTCCCTTAGGCTGACTGCGGCAACCACCCGCAGACGCCCAGGGAGTGAACGTGACGGATCAGGCAGCGACGAGCACCGCGACAGCGAACATCGGAGTCGTGGGGCTCGCGGTCATGGGGTCCAACCTCGCCCGAAACCTCGCCAGCCGCGAGGGCAACACCGTCGCGATCTACAACCGCAGCGCTGAGAAGACCGAGCACCTCGTCGCGGAGCATCCCGAAGCGGGCTTCGTCGCCACCTTCTCGTACGAGCAGTTCGCTGCCTCGCTCACCGCACCCCGCACCGCGATCATCATGGTCAAGGCCGGTGCCGGCACGGATGCCGTCATCGACGAGCTTCTGCGCGTCTTCGAGCCCGGCGACATCATCGTCGACGGCGGGAACGCCCTGTTCACCGACACCATCCGTCGCGAGAAGGCTGTGCGTGAGACCGGAATCAACTTCGTCGGCATGGGCGTATCCGGTGGCGAGGAAGGGGCCCTCCTCGGACCCTCGCTGATGCCCGGTGGATCAGATGAGTCGTGGATCACACTCGGCCCCATCCTGAAGAGCATCGCCGCGGTCGCCGAGGGCGAGCCGTGCGTCACCCACATCGGCCACGACGGCGCCGGCCACTTCGTCAAGATGGTGCACAACGGCATCGAGTACGCCGACATGCAGGTGATCGCCGAGGCCTACGACATCATCCGTCACGCGACCGGGTACTCCCCCGCACAGATCGCCGACGTGTTCGCCGAGTGGAACCGCGGCGAACTCGAGTCGTACCTGATCGAGATCACCGCAGAGGTGCTGCGCCAGGTCGACAGCGAGACCAACCTGCCGCTCGTCGACATCGTCCTCGACCAGGCCGGGGCGAAGGGCACGGGAGGGTGGACGGCCCAGACCGCCATCGATCTCGGCGTTCCGGCATCCGGCATCGCCGAGGCCGTTTTCGCCCGCTCTCTCTCGTCGCACCCCGAGCAGCGGGCCACCGCCGGCGTTCTGCCCGGACCCGACACAAGCGACGGGGTCGCGCTCATGGACGAGCCCGAGGAGTTCATCGAGCAGGTCCGTCGCGCCCTCTACGCATCCAAGATCGTGGCGTACTCGCAGGGTTTCGACATCATCCGCGCTGGCGCTGCGCACTACGGCTGGAACATCGACCTCGGCCGGGTGGCTGCGATCTGGCGGGGCGGCTGCATCATCCGGGCGCGGTTCCTGAACCGCATCACCGAGGCGTACGCCGAGGCCCCGGATCTGCCGGTCTTGATGACCGCCCCGTTCTTCGTGGATGCCCTCACCGGCGCTCAGAACGCGTGGCGGAACATCGTCGCACTGTCGGCAGCGGCGGGCATCCCCGCGCCGGTGTTCTCGTCTTCGCTCGCCTATTACGACGGGCTGCGGGCCGGGCGACTGCCGGCTGCCCTCATCCAGGGTCAGCGTGATTTCTTCGGTGCGCACACGTACAAGCGCATCGACCGCGCGGGCACGTTCCACACGCTGTGGTCGGGCGACCGCAGCGAGATCGAAGCCGTCGACACCCACTGACCTCACCCGACGCCGAAGGGCCGTGACCGGCTCAGCCTCGGTCACGGCCCTTCGTTCACGCAGAACCGTCAGATCTCGCGGACGCTCCCCTTCTCGAGGCGCAGGCGCCGATGAGCGCGACGGGCGACTGCCGAGTCGTGGGTCACCACGATGAGGGTCAGTCCGTCCCGATTGAGCCCCTCGAGCAGCTCCAGGATCTCGTCGCGCATGTGCTCATCGAGGTTTCCCGTCGGCTCGTCCGCCAAGAGCACCCGCGGGCGCTTGGCGATCGCGCGGGCGATCGCGACGCGCTGCTGCTGCCCACCCGAGAGTTCCCCCGGCAGATGGTCGGCGCGTTCGGCCAGACCCACCTGGGCAAGAGCCTCGGTGACCCGACTGCGGCGATCGGCGCCGGTCAGACCCAGCGGCTCCAGCCCCATGTCCACGTTCTCGTGCGCGGTGAGGGTGGGGATCAGGTTGAATCCCTGGAACACGAAGCCCACTTCGGTGGCCCGGACTCGTCCGAGCTTCGCATTCGAGGCTTTCGCCAGATCGACATCCCCGAGCTTGACGACACCCGAGCTCGGACGGTCGAGTGCACCCAGCATCTGCAGGAGGGTGGACTTTCCCCCGCCCGTCGGGCCCTGGATGGTGACGAACTCGCCCTCGCGGATCTCAAGATCGACGCCCGCGAGGGCACGGATCTTGCGGTTCTTCTGCTGGTACTCACGGATGACCGCCTGCAAGGCATAGATCGGCGAGGGTGTGGCTCCTTCGACTGATGCCGTGGCGGGGTGTGCCATGCTCATGGGGTTCTCCTGTTCGGTCGTGACGGTTTCGTTCGTGACGGTGTTCATGTGCTTGGCGTTCATGCGCCTAGCCCACTGACCGCAGCGCTTCGGCGGGACTCAGCCGGGCTGCACGCCAGCCACCGAAGGCGCCGGCGATCAGGCCTCCGGCGATGGCGATGCCGACCGCCGCAGCGACCACCCAGAGGGTGACGGGCGCGTGAAGAACGACATCCGTCGCCGTTTGCTGCGCCATCCCTCCGAAGCCTCCGCCCATCGGACCGCCTCCTTGGCCGGATCCGCCCTGACCGGTGGTCGAGGACGTCGAGGAGATCGTCGGCGAGATCAGGTTGATGATCCCGATCCCCGCAAGTCCGACAGCCAAGCCGATCGCGCCACCGATCAAGCCCTGGATCACCGATTCACCGGCTACCTGGCCGACGACGCGGCCGTTGGACCATCCGATTGCCTTGAGAGTGCCGAACTCCCGCGTGCGCCGTGTCACGCCCGAGATCGTGAAGAGCACCGCCAGCGCCAGCGCAACGGCGAGCACGAGGATCGACAGCCACGTTCCGAGGTTGGTGATCAGCGACGAGGCGCTCGACAGGGACGACGAGACGGTCGATGCTAGATCGGACTGGGAGCTGACGGTGACGTCCGCGACGCTGCCCTCGATTTCTGCCTGGACCGCCTCGATCTGGTCGGCCGAGGTCGCCTGGACGTAGACCGTCGATACGACGTCCTCGAGACCAGCCAATGACTGTGCGACGTCGAGCGGGATGTACACGTTGGCCGCAGTGTCGGCATCGCTGGATGTCGAGGTGATGATCCCGACGACCTCGACGTCAGAGCCGCCCACATTGATGGTGTCGCCAACCGCGATCTCGTTCGTGGTCGCGTAGGTCGCGTCGACGACCGCCACCAAGGCTCCCGCGTCTGAAGCGTCGAGCGCACGACCCTCAGATACCTCGACCGCCGACAGCGGTCCGACCGCGGTGTCCTCGGGGTCGATCCCGAGGACGGTGAACGAGTTGAGATCGAAGGCGCTGCCCCCGGCGCCGTCGGGACCGCCCGACGGCGGCTCGCCGCCTGCTTCGCCCTGGCCCCCCTGCTGCATCTGTGACCTGTCGGGCATCTCACCGCTGAACGTGATGTTCGTGAGCGATAGCGCGCCAGATGCTGCAGCAACCCCGTGGAGGGATGCGACGCTCTCGATTGTCGAGGCATCCAGTGTGCCCCGCATGAAGTCTGCGGTCAGCCGCGACTGCGACACCGAGGTCGTGCCGTCGGTGGTTTCGCCGGCCTCGCTGTCGAACTCGAAGCGCTGGCCACCGCCCTCGCCCGGCTCTGCGGCGGCCCCCGTGACCGTCAGGTCGGTGCCGACGCCGTACACGGACTCGAGCGCTTGCGCTTGCGCGTCGCGCACTCCCGCAGAGAGGGAGTTGACGACGATGACGAGAGCGATCGCGACGGCGAGGCCCACCGCCACGATGATCGTCTGCTTCTTGCGTCCCGCGAGTTCGCGTCGCAAATAGGTCCAATACATGGGTCTCCTTCAGCTCCTGATTGCAGCCATCGGCACGACGGTAGGGACGGCGCTGATGAGCCCTAAAAGGGATCGCTATGGCGAACCTATGGATCACGCTCCTCACGAGAAGGAGCAGGGAGCGCGATTTTCACAGACGGCGCATAACTTCCTCCATAGGAAACCCATAGCTGGAGCATCACAATGAGTCCATGACATCTCCGGCCCCCGCCCTGCGCCGACCCGACGGCGCGGCTGTCCGCATCCTCGTCGTCGATGACGAGCAGATGCTCACCGACCTGCTCTCGATGGCTCTGCGCATGGAGGGCTGGGATGTTCGCACCGCGGCATCCGGATTCGAAGCTCTGCAGGCCGTCCGAGACTTCGAACCCGACGCGATGGTGCTCGACATCATGATGCCTGACCTCGACGGAATGGCAGTGCTGCATCGGCTGCGACAGTCCGGGAACGACGTGCCGGTGCTGTTCCTGACAGCGAAGGATGCCGTCGCCGACCGGGTCGCGGGACTCACCGCAGGCGGCGACGACTACGTGACGAAGCCGTTCAGTCTCGAGGAGGTCGTCGCACGACTTCGCGGTCTCATGCGCCGCGCCGGAACGGCGACGCAGAGCGAGGACGAGCCGATCCTGCGCGTTGCCGATCTGTCTCTGAACGAAGACAGCCACGAAGTCGAGCGCGGCGGCGACGAGATCGAGCTGACGGCAACGGAGTTCGAACTTCTGCGTTACCTGATGCGCAACCAGCGCCGCGTCGTGTCGAAGGCGCAGATCCTGGACCGCGTCTGGAACTACGACTTCGGCGGCAGGTCCAGCGTCGTGGAGCTCTACATCTCCTACCTGCGCAAGAAGATCGATCAGGGCAAGGAGCCGCTCATCCATACCGTGCGTGGCGTCGGCTACATGATCAAGGCGCCAACACAGTGAGTGATTCTCACCGGGGCGGGTGGCGACCGTGGGGCCTGGAGGGGCGCCTGGTCGTCACGATCGTCGCGGTCGTGGCGCTGATCTTCGCGACGGTCAGCATCGCCACGGGAGCGATCCTCGGCTCGATTCTGCAGTCGAACCTCGACAACGAGGTCACCGAGGCCACCGCGAAGGCGCTGAGAACCGTCCACGATGCGCCCCAGGTTGCCGCGGGCACCGAGGATGCCGCCGCGCTCCTAGCGTCCGGGCCGTTCGAGCCGGGCTTTCTGATGGTCATCGAGTCAGCCTTCGGATCCGTCACGGGCGGGTATATCGATGCGGCCGGAACCGTGACCACGCTCGAGGACTCTCAGGTCGACCAGATCGTGCAGCAGCTGATCCAACCGGGCGAGGGTGGCCCCGTCCGCGAGATCACCATCGACGGCGTCGGCACCTACCGAATGGTCGCGCTCGGTGGCGGTAGCTTCGCGATCGCCTCAGGGCTTCCGGTCAGCCAGGTGACGGCGACGCTCGCGCAGATCGCAACGACCGTCGCCCTGCTGACAGCGGGGGGTCTTGTGCTTCTGGGGCTCGCTGTCACGGTCATCGTGCGGCGGAGTCTGCGGCCACTTCGCGTGGTAGCCGACACCGCCGAGCGCGTCGCGAGTGTCCCCATGGCCGAGGGCGAGGTCTCGATTGCTGATCGCGTCCCGGCATCCGAAACCGATGAACGGACCGAGATCGGTCGAGTCGGTCACGCGCTGAACACGCTCCTGGATCACGTCGACGCATCGCTGGAAGCCCGCCAGCGCAACGAAGAGCGGATGCGACGGTTCGTCGCCGACGCGAGCCATGAGCTGCGCACACCTCTCGCCTCGATCCGCGGCTACTCGGAACTGTCGCTTCGCGACCCCGAGCTGAGCGAGACCACCGAGTCGGCCCTGTCGAGGATTCAGGCGCAGTCGCTGCGGATGACCCGGCTCGTGGAGGACCTCCTGCTTCTCGCACGACTCGACGAGGGCCAAGAGCTCGTCTACGGGGTCGTGGATCTCACGCAGCTGGCCGTTGAAGCGCTCGGCGATGCGCAAGTCGCAGGTCCCGAACACGTCTGGCTGCTCGAGGTCGACGAGGAGCCGGTGACAGTGCCCGGCGACTCCGCCCGGCTGCAGCAGGTGGTCGTGAACATGCTCGCAAACGCGCGGACCCATACGCCCGCGGGAACCGAGGTCACCCTCTCAGTCGGCCGCGAGAACTCGCCCACCGAGGGCGGCACAAAGACGGATGCCGCGGTGATCCGTGTCCACGACAACGGGCCGGGGATCGAGCCCGCCATCGCCGACGAACTGTTCGAGAGGTTCTCGCGCGCCGACAGATCACGCGCCCGGCAAACCGGTGGAACCGGGCTCGGTCTCTCGATTGCGCGTGCGATCGTGCATGCGCATCACGGCGAGATCACGGTGGAGAGCAGGCCCGGAGACACCACCTTCACGGTGCGACTTCCGCTTCCGACACACGCCGACCGGAGTGACCCTGCGACGGGTGCGGTTCAGTAGCCGCTGAAAGCGTCGGTGGTGACCGACTTCGCCCGCTCGAGAGCCGGTGCGAGGTCAGCAATCAGTCGGGGTGGACCCGAAATCGCAGCATGCCGGGCATGCAGGTCGGGCACGACATCCAGGAGTCCCGCGGCATCCAGGCGCACTCCGCGCGCCCACTGCCAGTTCGCGGGCAGCGGGCCCGGGTCATCACGCGTGAAGATGACCACGGGCACCCCGGATGCCGCGATGTCGTCACGGAAGGCGAGCTCGGCAGCCTCGGAGGCGACGTATACCAGAACGATGTCACGGCTCTGCCCGCTCGCGTGAAGATGGCGCAGCTGCGACACGAACGGCGTGACGCCGATTCCCGCGGCGACCATGAGGAGGGGGGCCTCAGCCCGGTTCGGCATCACGAAGTCGCCCCAGATTCCGGTAACAGCCAGGGATGCGCCGGCGTCGACCTCCGCGAGCGCGCGCTTGTAGGAGCTGGGCGCAGGGCCGCCGGAGCCCTCCGGGTACTCCCGGAAGGCGATACGGATCGCGGGAAGATCCTCCGGGGCGGAGGCGATGCTGAACTCGCGGCGCGTACCGCGCGCGTCAGGCCTGCGGTGCGGCACGTCGAGCTCGAGGTACTGCCCGGGAAGGAAGGTGATGCGACGTTTGGCAGTGAACGTCAGCATGCGCACCGTCGGTGTAATCATCTCGCGCGACTCAAGAGTCAGCCGGACAGCAGCACGCACCGAGAACGCGAAGGCAACGAGGTTACCCACCAACAGGGCGCGCTCTTGGCCGAGGGTGATCTCACCGAGCGAGATCGGCCAACCGGCAAGAACGCCGACGACACCCGCGACGAGGAACTGCTGCCAGCGCCGGGGCGGGAGGGTGAGCGGCTCGGACAGCATGAACACACCGAGGAACAGGAACGGCGAGGACCACAACAGCGACCAGAAGATCGTCAGCGGATCGACCGCGAGACCCGCCGTCTGGTACTGGATCGTCGTGCGCACGAAGCCGACTGCGACGGCGATCAGCAGGAACACGAGGACCACGCGGATCTTCTCGGTGCGCCACAGCACCGCCAGACCAAGAACGACGACGGGGGCCGCAAGCACCGGCGTTCCTACCCACCACGCCGACGCACCGAGCGCCGGAATCCAGATGCTCACGATCGTGAGGACCGCAGCGCCGACCGCTGCCGGGTTGAAGATGTGGCGGCCGCGCCAGGCCAACAGGTACTTGGATGCGCCTGCCACGGCACCTGCCAGCGCGACGCCCGCCAACGCGACCGGATCCAGTGTGGGTCGCAGGACGAACAGCAAGATGAAGGCCGTGATCACCGAGGACTCGAGCCGGAGCGATTGCCCGATGATCCGGTGCGCGACGATATCAACGACACCGCACGCGACGGCTAGCACCGCAAGGGTGGCGAGCAACTCCAGCGGGCTGGGAGCGACCAGACCGAAGAACGAGACTCCGAACGCGACGACGGTCAGGGCAAGGAGTGCCAGGAAGACCATGCGATACATCGAGACCCTGCCGAGCACCGCGAACACACGATTCCACCCTGCGGTCAACCATCCGATCATGTGAACAACTCTGCCCTACACCGCTCCGTCCCGAACCCGGGAGACCATTCGACACGTCCAGCCGTCGTCATCCGCACCCACTCGACGCCCCACCGGCGCGCGAGTTGCGCGCCGCCATCGAAGAACAGCGCGGTAGCCGCTGCGTCAGCCATCATTGCCATCGGGGCAACCGCCCAGGTCGCTGCGACGGCTCGAACAGGCATGCCGGTGCGAGCGTCGAGGACGTGGTGCAGACCGTCGCCCCACGCACGCCGGTTGGTCGCCGAAGCGCAGAGCGCAGCATCCGCGAGGTCGACGACGCCGATGATCCGCGTCGGGTCATACGGATGCTCGAGTCCGATCCGTTCACGCACCCCCGAGCAGCGGATGTCGCCGCCTGCATCGACAGTGAGGGAGCCCGGCCAGGCATCCTCGAGATACTCAAGGACGAGATCGACGAGGCGACCCTTTCCGATCGCGCCGACATCGATGAGAGCCGGTTGCGAGACCGTCAGAGCGCCCGCTCCGGTTGAGAGGACTCGACGCCAGTCGCGCGGGGCGCTGATGGGGTCCCCCGGGCGCAGCGAGTACGACGTGTCGTACCCGAGGGCTTCGAGCGATACCCCCACGAGCGGGTTCACCGCCCCATCCGTTGCCGCGCCGAGGTCCGCGTACACCGCGAACATCGCTTCCGCGTCAGTGGGAAGCGGGCGGGAGCCGCCCGAAGCCAGAGCCCTGACGGTTGAGTCCCCGCGGAACCGAGACCACTCCCGATCGAAATCGTCGATCAGTCTGAGCACGGCGGCGCGTTCTGTCTCGGTGAGGGGCTTGCCGGTGTCAATCGTCCACTGCGTGCCGATCGCCTCGAACCGCCAACCCCGTGCTGACTCTCCCGTGACGCGGGCCTCGTCGCTCATCACGTCGACAAGGTCAGGCGGCAGCCTCGGATTTGATGAGTTCGACCGCCTGCATGAACCCGCCGCTGGTCAGCGAGGATCCCGACACGCGGCTGACCGAGACGTCGTCAAGGCTCTTGCCCACGACCTCGTCGCTGATCCCGCCGATGAACTGGGACTGGTACTGCTCGGACTCGCGCGCCTGCGGGTCACCCGTGACTTCGACATCCGTCACGATGTCGTCGGCGATCGTCAGCGTCACCGTGACCGTTTCCACCGACTCAGGCGTCGCGTAAGACCCCTCCGCCGTGTACGTCCCGTCGGCGTAGCCGCCGGGCGAGCTCGATCCCGAGCCCGCATCGGCTGTTCCGGCATCCGTTTGCGTGGAGCCGGTGTCGGCTGCCGTGCTGGCTGCGCCGCAGCCGGCAAGGCTCAGAGCCCCGGCGACACCGACGAGGGCGACACCGACGCGAACGGGGCGGGAGGGGGTGCGAATCATGAGCAGTCCTTCCTGGGGATCGTCTCTGCCATGTTCGCTTTCATGCCTATGCATAGGCTTTGAGGCGGCGACGAAAGCGTAAGGATGTCTGCTCAGGCCGCGCCGTCGAACATGCTGGTGACCGAGCCATCCTCGAACACTTCGCGGATCGCGCGCGCCAGCAGCGGTGCGATCGGAAGCACGGTGAGGGAGTCCCAGCGCTTGCGGTCGGGAATCGGAATCGTATCGGTCACGACGACCTCGTCGATCGACGCATCCTGAAGCCGCTCGCTGGCCGGATCACTGAACACGGCGTGGGTGGCCGCGACGATGACGCGCTCGGCGCCGTTCTTCTTCAGAGCCTGCGCCGCCTTGACGATCGTGCCGCCGGTGTCGATCATGTCGTCGACGAGGAGGCAGACGCGGCCGTCGACCTGACCGACGATCTCGCTGACCGTGACCTGGTTCGCCACATTCGGGTCGCGCCGCTTGTGGATGATCGCGAGCGGCGCACCGAGGCTGTCCGACCACGTGTCGGCGACGCGGACGCGGCCGGTATCCGGCGAGACCACCGTCAGCTTGGCGCGGTCCTCGGGCGAGAGGTTCTCTTCGAAGTACTCCAAGAGCACCGGCTTGGCGAAGAGGTGGTCAACAGGACCGTCGAAGAATCCCTGGATCTGCGCGGCGTGCAGATCGACGCTCATGACGCGGTCGGCGCCCGCTGTCTTGACCAGGTCGGCAACGAGGCGAGCACTGATCGGCTCACGCCCGCGCCCTTTCTTGTCCTGCCGGGAGTACGGGAAGTAGGGCGCGACAACGGTGATCCGCTTCGCGGATGCCCGCTTGGCGGCATCCAGCATGATCAGCAGCTCCATCATCCATTCGTTCACGGGCGGACCGAAGGACTGAATGAGGAACAGGTCGCAGCCTCGGATCGAGACCTCGAAGCGGGTCAGGATCTCGCCGGAAGCAAACGTTCGGTACTCGGTCGGAACGAGATTCGTGCCGAGCGCTGTAGCGACGTCATCGGCAAGGCTCGGGTGCGAGCGGCCGGATGCAACAACCAGGCGCTTCTTGGTCTTGGCGACCAGTCCGGGAGCGATACCGCTATCCCTGTCGAGATCAACCGTCTTGTTCTTGCTCGCCATCGTCCGCTTCCTGTGCGGACCGGGCCCGCGCGGCGACCTCGGCGGCGGCTGTTCCCGGTCTGTTGTTCTCGACCCACCCCTCGATGTTGCGCTGGGGGGCAACGCTCAGAGCCAGCGCACCGGGAGGGACATCCTTGCGGATGACGGCACCGGCGCCGGTCTTCGCACCGTCTCCGATCCTAACGGGCGCGACAAAGACGTTGTGCGACCCGGAGTGGACCTCGTCGCCGATCTCGGTGCGATGTTTGGCGAGATCGTCGTAGTTGGCGGTGATTGCTCCGGCGCCCAGGTTGACGCCGCGCCCGATCGTGGTGTCGCCGATGTAGGACAGGTGCGGAACCTTGCTGCGCTCACCGATCGTGGAGTTCTTGATCTCGACGAACGTGCCGACCTTGCTCTGCGCGTCCAGGGTCGCGCCGGGGCGAAGATACGCGAACGGACCCACCGTTGCGCCTCGTCCGATAACAGCAAGCGTCGCGTCGGTGCGGGTGACCGTCGCGTTCTCTCCCACCTCGCAGTCAACGAGTGAGGTGTCAGGGCCGATCGTCGCCCCGCGCTCGACGGTCGTGGCGCGCAGGACGTACGTGTTCGGCAGCACCGTGACGTCAGGGGCAAGGGTGGCCGTCACATCGATCCAGGTCGTCGCTGGGTCGAGGATCGTCGCGCCTTCAAGCTGCCAGCGACGCACGGTTCGTGCGTTGAGTGTGCGCGCAGCCTCCGACAGCTGTACTCGGTCGTTCACGCCGAGCGCATCCTGTGCCGCAGGGGCCTCGGATGCCGCAACGATCTCACCGGCTCCGCGGAGGATCCCGATGACATCAGTGAGGTACTTCTCGCCCTGGGCGTTGGCCGTACCGACCGAGGCAAGGCTCGCCCGCAACTGCGCGGCGCGGAACACATAAATGCCGGTGTTGATCTCGCGCACCGAGAGTTCGTCGGGTGACGCATCCTTCTGCTCGACGATGCGTTCGACAGCACCGTCGGCGCCGCGGATGACGCGACCGTAGCCCGTGGCGTCATCGAGCGTCGCGCACAGGAGCGTTGCACATGCCGCCGCGGCACGATGGCGGGCGAGCAACCCCTCGACGACGCTGACCTCAACGAGGGGCACGTCGCCGCTGAGCACCAGCACGTCCCCGTCGAAGCCGTCGAGTGCCGCGAGGGCCAGCTCCACGGCACGGCCGGTGCCGGGAATCTCGTCCTGGTCGACCACGTCGACTCCCGGGAGCAGGCCAGTGACGGCATCCGCGACAAGATCCCGCTCGTGACGGACCACGACGACAGCGCGCGTCGGGGCCAGTGCCGAGGCAGTACGCAGCACATGGCCGATCAGCGGAAGACCACCGATCTGGTGCAGGACCTTAGGCGTGGCGGACTTCATCCGGGTCCCCTGGCCTGCCGCCAGAATGATGACGGCGACGGGGGTTGGGTTCTCAGCCATGCTCCGCCGCCAGGACTCGAACCTAGACTTCACAGCTCCAAAGGCTGTCGTGCTGCCATTACACCACGGCGGACCGGCGCGTAACGCGGCCGCGTTCCAGTCTGCCAGAGGACGCGTCGCCCGGGAGAATGGCCGCGGCAGTCGAGATAATGGCTCAGTGCCCGCTGAATCCGACGAAGTCGACCGTATCGTCGGTGCCTGGAGCGCCCAACGACCCGACTTGGACTTCTCGCCCCTCGAAGTGCTCTCGCGAGTCGACCGCCTTTCGCGCCACCTGGACCGGGCTCGGCGCGAAGCCTTCCGCCGCTCGGAGCTCGAGCCCTGGGAGTGGGATGTCTTGTCGGCACTGCGACGGGCGGGCGAGCCGTTCCAGCTGAGCCCGAAGCAGTTGCTGCAGCAGACACTCGTGTCCTCGGGCACGATGACCAACCGCATCGACAGGCTCGTGGGCCGGCGGCTCGTGCGCCGCGAGTCCGACCCGGGCGACGGGCGCGGCATCCTGGTGACACTCACCGAGGAGGGACGGACACGGGTGGATGCCGCGATCACGCGCCTCGTGGATGCCGAAGCAGTGCTCCTCGACAGCCTCTCCCGCGCCGACCGCGACCGCCTCGCAGCCCTGCTGCGCAAACTCTCCCTGGGATTCGACACATGACAGACACCGAACGAGCACCTGAGCCGATCGACGAACACCCCCGGTGGCACGCGTGGTTCGACGCGCGGTTCCGCTCCCCCGCAGCGATCTACGGCCTGATCGTGTTCTCAGCGCTGCTGATGATCAGCGCAGACCACGAGGATGACGTACCGACCGTGGTCCTTACGGCCTCGAGCACGCTCGTCATCTTCTTCATTGCGCACGTGTTCGCCCACACTCTCGCCGACCACGGCAAGCACCGCCTGCGCGTAGCGATCCGGTACGCGCTCTCGCACTCGGCTGGCATGCTCTGGGCGGCTGTCCTGCCGGCGATCGCCATGCTCATTGCCGGCGCGCAGGGCCAGCCCGCCGTCGACGCTGCCGACTACGCCGTGTGGGCCACCATGGCGGTGCTGGCGTTTCTGGGTTACATCGCCTTCTCGCGCACCGGCGCCCACTGGAGCATCCGGATCCTCGGCGCGATCGGCACTGCGTTCCTCGGTGTCTTCGTCGCGATCCTCGAGTACGCCTTCCACTGATTCCCCCGCGCTTCAGCGCCGAGCGGTGTCCTCCGCTCCGCGTAGCGTGGAGGTATGACGAGTGAGCATGTGCAGTCCTTCCACAACGCGCCCCTCGATAAGGCACTATCGGAGTCTCTCGCGCAGTACGGCCTGACGGTGGCCGTTGTCGACAGCGCCTCCCGAGTGCAGAACGATCCGTGGTTGTCTGCGGTTGCGCGCGGATTCCTCGAGGAGGAGCCGGGCGAGGTGCGCCGCGAGGCCTTCGTCGAACACACGGCTCACCGCCGCAAGCTTGGTGTCTACGACGCCAGCTCCCCGCAACCCGAGATTCCCGTCGCGACATTCGCATCGTGGCCGACCGAACTCACCGTCCCCGGCGGCACCGTCGCCGCCACCGCCATCAGCTCCGTGACCGTCGCTCCGACGCACCGGCGGCGTGGCATCCTTCGTTCGCTCATGGCTGGAGAGTTGCGCACCGCCGCTTCGCTCGGCCTGCCCGTTGCCGTACTGACCGTCAGCGAGTCGACGATCTACGGCAGGTTCGGGTTCGGTGCGGCAGCCGCGGTGGCGAACTGGGAGATCCGAGTGCGCCGGGCCGGGTGGATCGGGCCCGAGGAGCCGGGGCGCGTGGACTTCGTCTCTCGCGAACAGGCGCGGGAGGTAGCGGAAGCCCTCCACGAGCGGGTGCGCGTCTTATCGCCCGGTGAGATCTCGCTGCCGGGCGGACACCTCAATCGGTTCTTCGGCACGAGCCCCGATGCCGAGAAGGCGGAGCGCCTGCGCGCTATCCAGTACCGCTCGCCTGCGGGTGAGGTCGACGGCCTGGCGGTCTACCGGGTGGTCGAGAATCACGATGACTTCAGCGAATCCACGCTCGAGCTGTCGTGGCTGCTCGCCGCGACCGACGAGGCCTACGCGGGCCTCTGGCGCTTCCTGCTCGAGATGGATCTCATCGCGCTTCTGCGTGCGTCAGAACTTGGCCTCGACGAGCCGCTGTGGTGGATGATCGCAGACCAGCGGGCAGCGAAGATTACCGTCACCGACCACCAATACGTGCGCATCCTCGACGTGCCGGCGGCGCTCGCGAGTCGCCGCTTCGGCGCCGCCGACACGATCGCTCTCGAGGTGGACGATCCACTGGGGATCGCCGGGGGCACGTTCGTGCTGACGACGGATGCCGAGGGTCGCGCGTCAGTTGAGGCTGTCGATGCTTCTCCGGCCGAGCTTCCGTCGGTACGGCTCGGCGTGCGTGAGCTGTCGTCGCTGTTCCTCGGTGGCGTGTCAGCCGTGACGCTGGCGAGAGCCGGTCGCATCGTGACCGACGATCCGACCCGGATCGCCCGCGTCTTCCAGACCATCGAGGCTCCGCGCCTGAGCTTCTGGTACTGACGCACAGCCAAAGCTCACTCGGCGCCTAGCCTGGAGGGGATGGCACATCTTCTCGGCGCTGAGGCGCTGCACCTCGAGTTCCCCACGAAAGTGGTCTTCGACTCCGTCACGCTCGGCATCGCGGAGGGCGACCGGATCGGGATCGTCGGCCGCAACGGCGACGGCAAGTCGAGCCTGCTCGCCATGATCGCAGGCCGCCTGCAACCGGATGCCGGCAAGGTCACCGTCCGCGGCGGGACCCGCATCGGTGTCGTCGACCAACAGGACACCCTCGACGACGACCAGACGGTGGGACGAGCGATCGTCGGCGACCTCGACGAGCACGAGTGGGCAGGCGACGCCCGCATCCGTGACGTCCTTGCCGGGCTGGTCACGGATCTGGACTGGGATGCTCCCCTCTCGACGCTGTCGGGTGGTCAGCGCCGTCGCGTTGCCCTGGCCGCCGTGCTCATCGGCGACTGGGACATCCTGATCCTGGACGAACCGACCAACCACCTCGACGTCGAGGGGATCGCCTGGCTCGCCGCACATCTCAAGAAACGGTGGGCAGCGAACGCCGGGGCACTGCTCGTTGTGACACACGACCGGTGGTTCCTCGACGAGGTGTGCACTCTCACGTGGGAGGTGCACGACCGGATCGTCGAACCGTTCGAGGGAGGGTATGCGGCCTACATCCTGCAGCGCGTAGAACGCGATCGCCAGGCCGCCGCGATCGAGGCACGTCGACAGAATCTCGCGCGCAAGGAGCTCGCGTGGCTCCGGCGCGGAGCCCCGGCACGGACCTCGAAGCCGAAGGTCCGCATCGATGCGGCCAACGCGCTCATCGCCGACGTACCCGAGATCCGCAACGCCACCGAACTGCAGTCCCTGGCGGTCACGCGCCTTGGCAAAGACGTCGTCGATCTGC
>NZ_JASBSF010000350.1 GCF_030149085.1 Microbacterium sp.
GGCCAGCAGCCCCATCGTCGCGCCATCTGTGAGCGGTGACGAGGTGCCCGCGGTTACGCGCCCGTGGGGGCGGAAGGGGGTCTTCAGCGAGGCGAGCCCCTCCATTGTCGTTTCCGGGCGGCGACCCTCGTCCGCGGTCGCGAGCCCCCAGGCCCCGTCTGCCGTCTTGATTGCAACGGGCACGAGCTCCGGCTGGATCTTTCCGGCGTCGTATGCTGCCTGCGCCTTCTGCTGGCTGAGCATGCCGAACCGGTCGGCGCGTTCCTTGGTCAGCTGCGGGAAGCGGTCATGGAGGCGTTCGGCCGTGACGCCCATGTTCAGCGCGCCGGGGTCGACCATCTTCTCGGCGACGAAGCGCGGGTTGGGGTCTGCGTTTGAGCCGATCGGATGACGCCCCATGTGCTCCACACCGCCCGCGAGTGCGAGGTCGTACATGCCGAAACCGATCGAGCCGGCCATGGTGGTGACGCTTGTCATCGCGCCTGCGCACATCCGGTCGATCGCGAAGCCCGGAACGGTCATCGGTAGTCCGGCGAGGATGGCCGCTGACCTACCGAGCGTCAGGCCTTGATCGCCCGTTTGCGAGGTCGCAGCGATCGCAACATCGTCAATGCGGTCCTTTGGGACGTCAAGATTGCGTTCCATCAGCCCGATGATCGCCTTGACTGCCAGGTCGTCAGCCCGGGTGTTCCAGTACATGCCCTTTTCGCCCGCGCGCCCGAATGGGGTGCGCATACCGTCGACGAAAAAGACGTCCGACATTTCGGCCACTCTGCCTCCAAGGATTGGGAATGAAGCCAGCCTAGGAACGCGTCAAAACGGCACAGAATCGGTTGGGTCGAACCTACGAAGCGCTCTCCGAGGCCTCGGAGGAGGGTTGACCGGATTCCACAAAGGCTTCAGCGATCACCTGTGCAGTCTGCTCAATCTGCCACGGTCGCGCACCGAGTTCCGCCAGCGCTGCGGCGATTCCGGCGGCGTCGGTGACAGCCGGGGGAGCCCAGGCGACGCGTCGCAGCAGCTCTGGGGTGAGAAGGTTCTCGACCGGCATATGCAACGACTGCGCGAGTTCGTCGATCGCCGGCTTGGCTGCCTTGAGCCGGGCGTCGGCCTCGGGCGCTCGGTCGGACCATGCTCTCACCGGCGGGATCGTGTCGGTGTTGCGCACCCGCTCGGGCGGGAGATCGAGGTCGGCGCGTCCCGCTTCGAACGCCGCCCACCATCGATCGAGTTCGGAGCGGCTGGCTCGACCGGTGAACTCCTTGAGGCCTGCGAGCTGCTGCTTGGTCTTCGGATCCGCGAGGATCGCGGCGACCAGAGCCCGGTCGGGAACGAGGCGTCCGGGCGAGACATCCTGCGTGATGGCGAGTTCTTCGCGGGCAAGCCACAGGGCCCGCGCGATCGCCAGCCCGCGGCGCCCACGCACCGTATGGAGACCGCTGAGTCGGCGCCACGGGTCTTCCCTCGCTGGCTTCGGCTCCCGGGTGAGCACAGCGGAGAACTCTTGTGCCGCGAACTCCGTCTTGCCGTCATCCGCGAGCTGCTGGGCAAGGATGTCGCGCACATCGATGAGGTACTCCACATCGAGCGCGGCGTACTCGAGCCACGCTTGTGGAAGCGGACGGGTCGACCAGTCGGAAGCCGAGTGAGCCTTCGCGAGAGTGACGCCGAGGGTCTCTTCAACGACGGCGCCGAGGCCCACGCGCTCTCGTCCGAGGAGTCGTGATGCTAGTTCGGTGTCGAAAATCGTCGGAGGCTCGAGGCCCAACTCGCGCAGGGAAGGCAGGTCCTGACTGGCGGCGTGAAAGACCCACTCGAGGTCACCGATTGCCTGCTGCAGCGACGAAAAGTCGGTGCCGACCGCTGGCGGGTCGACCAAAATCACGCCGGCGCCGCGGCGGAAAAGCTGCACGAGATACGCGCGTTGCGAGTAGCGGAACCCGGAGGCGCGCTCAACGTCGACGGCTACCGGGCCTTCTCCTGCTGCGAGGTGCGCAGCCGCGGCACGGAGGGCGTCGGCATCCGTGATCACGGTGTATTCAGCCACGGCTTACCCTGCGGGAGGTTACTGTTGCGATCTGCTCAGACCCGGGCGGAAGTCCCGCCAGCATGCACACGAGCTCTGCCCACGCCTCGACGTGCGCGTCGAGGTTCGCGGTCGGTGTCCACGACGCGCGAAGTTCGATCTGCGCGCCATCGCCTTCGTCGGCGAGACTCCCGAATCCCTTCGAGAGGGTCTTCGTTGCGGTGCCTGAGGGGGAGTGATAGTTAGCGGCGTGTGCCTGTAGGGCGTCGGTGAGCCACGACCACGTCACATCCGCCAACAGCGCGTCGATGCCGATCTCGGGCTCCAGTGGCGCCTGCGCAAAGCACACGATGCGCCAGGCTCCGTTCCACTGGGAGGGCTCGTCCGGGTCATGCAACAGGATGAAGCGACCCGTTCCGTACGCTGAGTCGATACCGGATGCCTCGGGCCTCACGTCGGCAGCAAGGGCCAGTGCGTGAGGAGCAAGGCCGGTCGGTGCAGGAATCTCGCGGACCGTGAGGTCGTCACGAAAGGTGGCCTCGCGAATCACCGCGGCCACGTCGTCGAACGCCACCCCCGACAGAAGGTCTCCGGTCACCCCGACAGACTAGAGTGAGGACCCCATGGTCGAGTCCAGGCGCGCCGCCTCCCCACAGTACGTCGTTGTTGTCAAAGCGGCTCTCACGGTGATCTCATTGGCCTTCGGTGCCGTCCTTGCGCTGTGGGGCGGTATCGCCGTTCGCATGGCCCGGAAAGTCGTCACACCGGCGGCTCGGATCCCCGATTGCCGCATCCTCGAGCTTGATACATCTGCCCAGACCATCACGCTCACGCGGACCCCCGACACCGAACTCGCTGGCCGGTATGGCCTGTTCACCACGGGCACAGAGCGCTACCTCAAACTCGGATCCGTGCTGTCGGAAACGACCGACACGGTCAAGCGCAAGCTCCTGACGCACGTCGGTCCCCAGGCGCGGATCGTCAGGGATGCCGCGTTCAGCGGGTGGTATTACGAGCGCCCCGAAGAACTGCACCTGCCCTTCAGCCCGGAGCTGGTCGGCTCGGCGCTCGGACCCTGCCCCGCATGGTTGTTTCCCGCCGGTCAGGGCGACATCTGGGTGATCCAGGTGCACGGGCGTGGCACCACGCGAGCGGAGTGCCTGCGCGCCGTGCCGGTGTTCCACGGGTTGGGAATCACGTCGTTGGTCGTCTCGTATCGCAATGACGGCGAGGCGCCTCGGAGCCGATCGGGTACCTACACGCTCGGAGCTACCGAGTGGCGCGACGTCGACGCCGCGGTCGGGTTCGCCCGCCGGCGGGGCGCGAAGCGGGTCATCATCATGGGCTGGTCGATGGGCGGCGCGATTGCGCTGCAGCTTGCCTTGAACTCGGCCCACCGTGACCTCATTGTCGGGCTCATCCTGGACTCGCCTGCCATCGACTGGCGGAGCATTCTCGACTACCAGGCGCGGGAGATGAAGCTTCCCGCGCCGATCACGCGCCTGGCGATCACTGTCCTTGGTGCCGATTGGGCGACGGCGCTCACCGGCGCGGGAGCAGCGATTCCGTTCCGTCGACTCGACGTCCTTGCCCGCTCGGCGAAGCTTCGGCATCCGATACTCATCCTCCACAGCGACGATGACGGCTTTGTCCCCTCGGATGCCTCCCACGATCTGGTCGTCGCGCGTCCCGACCTCGTGGAACTCGACGTGTTCAGTGTGGCTCGTCATACCAAGCTGTGGAACTACGACCAGGAGCGCTGGACCGGCCGGATCACGCGGTGGCTCATCCAGCGCGGGTTCGTCAGCGAGCGCGCAGACGCAGATAGGTGAATCCCTCGTCGTCGACGAGGTGACCGGCGAGCTCCGTCGCGACGGCGTTGTGGATCCCCAGAAATGGATGCTCCACCGGTGTCAGCGCTGGTGCGACGGTGACGCAGTACTCGTCGATGACTCCTGAATCCGCGAACTGCCTAGCCAGTGACGGTCCGCCCTCGCACACGAGGTGACGCAGGCCCCGATCCCGGAGAGCGTCAACGACGAGCTCGGGCGTGGGCTCGTCGGCAGGGAGTCCGACGACCTCGGCCGACAGGTGGGCGACGGATGCCTTCACCTGCTTCGCCCGGGGCACGGGGCACAGCACAATCAGGGGCTGTTGCGCCCCGTCAGGCATCCGGAGCCCCTCCAACGAGCCCGAGCGGGTCACGACTGCGAGAGCTGCGGACCGGGGGAGGAGGTAACCCTCGGCGCGCACTGTCTGAGCCCCGACGATGACGGCATCCGCCGCCGCACGGATGGCGCTGAGAATGAGGCGGTCGGCCCCGCCGGTGAGGGTCTCGCTCGTGCCGTCGACGCCGACAGCGGACCCGGTGAGCGAGGTGATCATGTTCAGTCGCACGGACTCTGGATCTGCGGACCCGTAGCGCGCGGCGATCCACGCGCGTGCTGCATCACGGTCGTCATCGATGTCGATCGAGTCGAGGCTTCGCGGCGACAGTTCGGTCACGATCATGGAGAGATCCTCTCTGGGCCCGCGGGAACTCCGTTGGGGGAGTCCTCGCGTGCGCGGGGTGTGGTGACAGCCCGCGTAAAGTAGGAGGGTCCTCCCGCCCCCCCTGACTCTAGGCGGCACGCGGCACGCCCGCATCCGTCTCCACTGCGGAAGCCACCCATGCCAGCATCCGGCCCCACCGGCATCGTCCACCTCGCAACGCGCTCACCCGAGCTCTCCGGCGACCAGATGGTGGCGGCGCTCACGCCCCCACCGCAGTTCGCCCAAGCGTCGTTTGAGTCCTACCGCGCCGACCCTGCCTTTCCTTCCCAGCAGGAGGCGAAGGAACTGCTCATCACCTTCGCCGGGGGGCGCCCTGATGTGGCGCGCGGAGGCCTGTTCCGGCGGCGACCCAAGCAGCCCGAGCTGAAGCCCGGCGTCTACCTCGACGGCGGATTCGGTGTCGGCAAGACGCACCTTCTTGCCGCGATTTATCACGCGATGCCGGTACGCCGGAAGTACTTCGGATCGTTCATCGAGTACACGGCCCTGGTCGGGGCGCTGGGCTACCAGAACGTCGTCAAGCTCTTCACGGGAGCCGACCTGCTGTGCATCGACGAGTTCGAGCTCGATGATCCCGGCGACACGATGGTCATGACGCGTCTGCTGGGCGAACTGGTGGCCACGGGC
>NZ_JASBSF010000354.1 GCF_030149085.1 Microbacterium sp.
TCGCGTGAGAGTTCACACACGGATGCCCGGGCTGGCGCGACATCCATCGGCGGTCACAGCGTCCGCTGGACACACGGAAGCGGGGCCCCGACCCGAAGGTCGGAGCCCCGCTCGCTAGCCGTGAGACTTACTCGTACGCGACGTAGTCGTTGTCTGCCGTGTACTGGTAGATGCCGATCGACGCCTCGGTCGGGTCGCCCACGTCGTCGAACGTGATCGGACCGGAGATACCGTCGTAGTCAGCAACTCCGCCGCCGTTGATGATCTCGGCGCACGCGGCGAACGTGGTGCACTTCTCACCGTCACCGGATCCACCCGAGACTTCCACCAGCTTGTCGGCGATCGCCGCGCCATCCGTGGAGCCGGCGGCAAGCGACGCCAGCGCGAGCAGGATGACGGCGTCGTACGACTCGGCAGCGTAGCTGAACTCGGTCAGCTCCTCGTTGCCCTCGTCGACCCAGAAGGTGTTGAGCGAGTCGGTGAAGTCGGTGATCGTGTCGATCGAAAGGCCGGGAAGCGTTCCCTTGGCTCCTTCGAGCGAACCACCCACGTCGATGCCGTTGCTGCCGAACTGCGACAGGTTGCCGTCGACGAAGTAGAGCTTGTCGGCGGGCACGCCTGCGGCGAACAGCTCGGGCAGGATCGTCTTGACCTCTTCGAACGTGATCAGAGCGATCGCGTCGGGGTTGGCCGCGACGACCTCCGAGACCTGAGCCGAGAAGTTCGTGTCACCCGTGTTGTACGTGGGCTCGGCAACGACGGTGCCGCCGGCTGCCTCGAACGCGTCCTTGACGAAGCTCGCAAGACCGGTGCCGTACGAGTCGTTGAGGACGATCATGCCCAGGGTCTGAGCGCCCGACTCGGCGATCAGGTTTCCGAGCACCTCACCCTGCAGGGTGTCAGACGGTGCCGTGCGGAAGTAGAGGCCGTTGTCGTCGTAGGTCGTGAACGCCGCCGAGGTGTTGGCGGGCGAGAACTGGATGACACCGGCGCCGACGACCTGGTCGATGAACTGCAGCGACGTGCCCGACGAGGCTGCACCGATGATGGCGGAGACGCCCTCGCCGAGCAGACGCGGGATCTCGGTCTCGTAGGCCTTGTTGTCGGTGTCACCCGAGTCGCCCTGGATCATCTCGATGGTCACGCCGGCGTTTGCGGCGTTCACCTCGGATGCGGCGTATTCGGTACCCGCGATCTCCGGCGGGCCGAGGAAGGCGAGGTTACCGGTGACAGGCAGCGCCGTGCCGATCTTGAGGTCGAGGGATTCGCTCGGCTCGGTGGTACCGCTCCCGCCACCGGAGTCGCCGGCGCAACCCGCCAGGAAGACCGCGCTGACACCGACCACGGCGATACCGCCGAGGATCGAGCCGGCGCGGGATCGTGTGAAGACGCCCATGATGCTCCTTGCTGTGAATGGATGCGGGCCGTCAAGCGCCCGCACAGTGCCAATAACCTATCCGCGGACTGGTCTCGCGTGTGTTGCGGTGCGTTAACGATGTGTAACGCCATCAGATCGTTACCTGGCGCAGGTATCCGTCGTGATCTGCGGAGCGGGAAGGGCACGGATAGGCGTAGTGTTGAGGTATATACCCCATGGGGGTATTATACACCGCCGAACGCGCACGGGAGGAACCCGCCATGACAAACCACGAATACCTCGTCACCGGAATGACCTGCGGCCACTGCGAGCACGCCGTGCGCGACGAGGTCTCGCAGATCCCGGGAGTAACGGCTATCGAGGTGAGCGCCGCGACGGGCCTCCTGACGGTCACCGCCGACGCACTCGACGACGACGCAGTACTGAGCGCTGTCGACGAGGCCGGATACCAGGCCGTGCGACTGTGACGACCCCCCTCGGCGTCGGCGGGGGCGGCTCCGCACCGATCGAGCTTCAGATCGGCGGGATGACGTGCGCCTCGTGCGCCGCGCGCATCGAAAAGCGGCTCAATCGGATGCCGGGAGTGTCGGCATCCGTCAACTACGCCACCGAGAAGGCTGTCGTCCACGTCGACGACGTCCCGGCCGACGGTGGCGAGGCGCGCGCCGATGCCGCAGCCCTCATCGCCGAGATCGAACGCACCGGATACACGGCGACCCTGCCCGCACCACCGGCCCCCGAGAGGGATGACACTGCGGCCGATCCCGAGCTCGCCTCGCTGCGTCAGCGTCTGATCGGTGCGGCGGTGCTGTCGGTGCCGGTGGTCCTGCTCGCGATGATCCCCGCGCTGCAGTTCACGTACTGGCAGTGGGCATCGCTCGCGCTCGCCTCACCCGTCGTCGTGTGGGCGGCGTGGCCGTTCCACCGGGCGACGGCGATCAACCTGCGCCACGGCGCCGTCACGATGGACACCCTCATCTCGATGGGAGTCTCGGCCGCCTACGTGTGGTCGCTGTACGCCCTGTTCTTCGGCGGGGCCGGGATGCCGGGCATGACGCACGGCTTCACATGGATCGCACAGCCCGGCGAAGCCGGAAACACGATCTACCTCGAGGTCGCCGCCGGGGTCACGACATTCCTGCTGCTGGGCCGCTACCTCGAGGTACGCGCGAAGCGGCGCGCAAGCCAGGCGGTTCGGGCACTCCTCGAGGTCGGCGCGAAGGATGCCGCGCTGCTGCGCGGTGGCACCGAGGTGCGCGTTCCCGTCGCGCAGCTTCGGGCCGGTGACGAGTTCGTCGTGCGCCCCGGCGAGCGCATTGCCACCGACGGGGTCGTCGTGTCGGGAACGTCAGCGGTTGATACCTCGACGATCACGGGCGAGTCGGTTCCCGTCGAGGTCCGCGACGGTGACACGGTCATCGGCGCGACAGTCAACGTCGGTGGTCGCCTCGTCGTGCGCGCTACGCGTGTCGGCGAGCAGACGCAGCTGGCACAGATGGCTCGCCTGGTCGAACAGGCGCAGGCGGGCAAGGCCGAAGTGCAGCGACTGGCCGACCGCGTCGCCGGGGTGTTCGTACCGATCGTCATCGTGATCGCCGTCGGGACCCTCGTGACCTGGCTCCTGCTTGGCGGCGGCACCGCGATGGCGCTGACGGCTGCGATCGCCGTGCTGATCATCGCCTGCCCGTGCGCGCTGGGGCTCGCGACACCGACAGCGCTCCTCGTCGGGAGCGGCCGGGGCGCGCAGCTCGGCATCCTGATCAAGGGTCCCCAGATTCTGGAGTCGACCCGGCGCGTCGACACCGTCGTGCTCGACAAGACCGGCACCGTCACCGAGGGGCGGATGACGCTCGTCGGTGTTGTTCCGGCGCCGGGCGAGGATGCCACCCAGGTGCTGCGCCTGGCTGGAGCGGTGGAGTCGGCATCCGAGCACCCCATCGCCCGGGCCATCGCAGGTTCGGCGGCGGCGGCCGGAGACCCGCTTCCCGAGGTGGCGTCGTTCTCGTCGGCGCCGGGCCGAGGAGCGACGGGGGTCGTCGAAGGCCACGCGGTGATCGTCGGATCGCTGGGATTGATGGCCGACTGGTCAGTGCATCCGGATGCCGAGATCACGGCATCCGTCGAGCGCGCCGGAGCGAACGGCGCGACCGCTGTCGTGGTCGCGTGGAATGGGAAAGCTCGCGGCATCCTGGCCGTCGCAGACTCGGTGAAGCCCTCGAGCAGGGAGGCCGTCACCCGGTTGCGCACGCTCGGACTCGAGCCGATCCTGCTGACCGGTGACCATGAGGCCGTGGCGCGGCGCGTGGGCGACGAGGTCGGCATCCGCGAGGTGATCGCGGGCGTGCTGCCGGCCGAGAAGTCAGCACAGATCGAGGCTCTTCAGGCCAGCGGCCTGGTCGTGGCAATGGTCGGCGATGGCGTCAACGACGCCGCAGCGCTCGCGCAGGCAGACCTTGGCATCGCGATGGGCACGGGTACAGACGCCGCCATCGAGGCATCCGATCTGACGCTCGTGCGCGGAGACCTCCTCGGTGCGGTCGATGCCATCCGGCTGTCGCGCGCGACGCTGCGGACGATCCGTGGGAACCTCTTCTGGGCGTTCGCGTACAACGTCGCGGCGATTCCGCTGGCTGCCCTGGGGCTCCTGAACCCCATGATCGCCGGGGCGGCAATGGCGGCATCCAGCGTCTTCGTCGTCGGCAACAGCCTGCGACTGCGCCGCTTCCAGAGCATCGACCCGGCAGTCGCCCCGTCACGCACACGCACGAAAGAACGGAGCCCGCGATGAGCGACACTCTCGAGACCACCCCGCACGAGGGCGGAGCGACGGATGACGAGCACGGTGCTCACGAGCCGGAGGCGCACCACGGGTACATCGGCGACAAGCAGCGGTATCTGAACCGGCTGAAGCGCATCGAGGGGCAGGCCCGCGGCATCCGTTCGATGGTGGAGGACGAGAAGTACTGCATCGACATCCTGACGCAGATCAGCGCGACCACTGCCGCGCTGGAGTCGGTCGCCCTCGGGCTTCTCGAAGACCACCTGCGTCATTGCGTGGTGGATGCCGCGCGCCAGGGCGACGAGCAGGCCGAGGAGAAGATCCGCGAAGCCTCGGCAGCCATCGCCCGCTTCGTGCGCTGACCTCGGCGCGGCCGCGGGCCGCGTCAGCTGTATTCGGCGACGTCGCTGACGCCGCGCGCACGGCGCGCGAACACGATCGAGTCGACGGTCAACACTGCCAACGCGACCCAGACCAATCCGAAGCCGATCCAACGTTCCGGAGGCATCGGCTCACCGAGGATCCAGGCCCCCGTGATGAACTGCATGATCGGGGCGATGAACTGCAGCAGTCCGACCACGGTGAGCGGCACGCGCCGCGCTCCGGCGGCGAACAGCAGCAACGGCACGGCTGTCGCGGCGCCCGCGAGGCTTACCAGCACGACATGCCAGACCCCGTATGCGCCGGCGGTGAGACCGCTCGTCAGCGACGTGACCACCAGCAGCACGATCGCGACCGGCGTGAGCCACGCCGACTCGAGGGTGAGGCCGCTGACGGCATCCACCGACGGCCCGATGCGCTTCTTGATCAGGCCATAGACGCTGAAGGATGCCGCGAGCGTGAGAGCTACCCACGGCACCGAGTTATAGCCGACGATCGTGACGATCACAGCGATGCCTGCGATCGCGATGGCGATCCACTGCGTCACACGCAACCGCTCGCGCAGCACGATGACACCGAGCAACACCGTGGCGATCGGGTTGATGAAGTAGCCAAGGCTCGTCTCGATGACGTGACCCGAGAGGGTCGCGAGGATGAACACCTGCCAGTTGATGTAGATGACAGCTCCCGCCAGCGCCGTCCAGCCGAGCAGGCGCGGCTGCCGCACGATCGCGAGGAACGGCCGCCACGCGCGCATGACGGTGAGTAGGAAGATGCAGAAGACGAGGGAGAGGAGGATGCGCCATCCCACCAGCTCCCAGCCCGTGATCGGGGCCAGCAGGATGAAGTAGAGCGGGAGGAAGCCCCAGAGGAAGTAGGCCGAGAACGCGAAGATGCCACCGACGAGCCGCTCGCGGGCAGCCTCTACCGGCGTTTCGCTGGCGAGCTGCGCAGCATCCGACCCGGCGATCTCTGCCGCACCGGATGCCGGAATGTCACCGGTCACTGGCGCGGAACCCCTGTCTCCCGGATTCGATTCGCGCGTCACCTATTCAGACTAGGGCGCGCCGACGACACCACGGCGCACGTCCGACGAGCGCGGACAGAGCTCGACGGCCGAATCCCGGCCGATTCCTGCCATGCCCCGCGAGGCGAGGGACCGTCCCCGGCCACAACAAGAGACGGGGCCCGGATGCCACAGCATCCGAGCCCCGTCGAAGAGTTGTCGACTCAGCGGACGACGACCGCCAGCACGTC
>NZ_JASBSF010000359.1 GCF_030149085.1 Microbacterium sp.
GAAGCAGCGGCCGGGTCTCGACATCCCTCTGCTCCCCCGATACCGCGTGTACGGCTGTTTCGTGCGGGTGCGGCGCATCAGTGCGCAGCGGATGCACAGAACTGCCGCGGCCTGCGGGGGTACGGGCCGCAGGGGGGTCAGCGACCTCGCGAAACCGGACGCGCATGCCGGGGCGCAGGAGCGCGGGCGCTGCGGCGTCCGGATCGAAAAGCGGAGCCGAGGTTGCCCCGATCAGCCGCCACCCGCCCGGCGTCGATCGCGGGTAGGCGCCCGAGAAGGTTCCCGCGAGGCCCACGGACCCAGCCGGCACCCGCGTCCGAGGGGATGCGAGGCGGGGCACGTCGAAGGGCCAGTCCTCGCTCACCAGGTATCCGAATCCGGGTGCGAACCCCGTGAACGCGACGGTCCAGGTAGCCGCCTGGTGAGTCGAGACGAGCTCGGCGGGGCGGATGCCGAGGAGAGCTGCGGTCTCGTCGAGGTCAGGCCCGTCGTACCGGATGCCGATCTCGACATCCGTATCGCCGGGCGAGGGCGGGTGCCGCGATGGGTCGAGTACCGCAGCGGCGAGCGCGTCGGCGAGGTTCTTCTCGATCCAGGCGCGCACGATCGAGGCGGCGACCTCACGCGGCGCGAAGCGCACCAGCACGGTGCGCGCGGCGGGCACGAGATCCACGACACCGGCGGGCTGCGCCTTCGCGAGCCGCTCACGCAGCGCGATGACGACCCGCAACGCCGCGGGCGGGCTGAGGTCTTCGGGAACCTCAGCGAGCAGACCCGTGTCGCCGAAGACTCGGACCCGGGCGCCTGTCACCATGGCGCTCGTACCGATACGGATGCCGCATCCAACGCAGCGCGCACCGCCCGCGCGGCCGCCACCGACCCCGGCGAATCGCCGTGCAGACAGAAGGAGGCTGCCGCCACGGCGACGCTCGATCCGTCGACCGCGACGACAGTGCGCTCGCGTGCTAGGCGCACGGCCCGCGCGGCTGCGGCGTCAGGGTCCTCGATGACCGCGCCGGGTTCGCCGCGGGGGACGAGCTCGCCGCTGGGCGTATAGCCGCGGTCGAGGAACGCTTCGGCCACGACCTCTAGACCGTGCTCGCGCGCCGCCCCGGATATCTCGCCGGGCATGGCAAGGATCGGCAGCCCGCGGCCCAGCCGGTGGGACAGATCCGACACGGCTTCGGCGAGCGCAGTCGCGTGCGCGGCATCCGTCGTGACGGCGTGATACAGGGCACCGTGGGGCTTGATGTACCGGATGTCGGCACCGACATCGACGAGAGCATCCAGCTGTGCAGACACCGCGGCACGGAGTTCGGCAGCGGCGATCGCCAGGGGCCGCCGGCCGAATCCCGGCCTGTCGGGGTAGGAGGGGTGGGCGCCGATCGCCACACCGAACCGTGCAGCCCGCTCGACGGCCTCGGCCATGGACCGTGCATCCCCGGCGTGGCCGCCGCACGCGACATTCGCGCTGGAGATCACGGCGAACAGCGCCTCGTCGTCAGCTGTCGGAACGCCGTCGACAGTCTCGCCGAGGTCGGCGTTCAGGTCGATGGTCGTCATGCGACCACGGTACGCCCGGTCTACGGTGGAAGCGTGGCCCGAGCGCACGTCGAAGCCCCGCCGCCGCAGGTGCGGCTGTCGGACGGATCTCTCGCGCGCATCGTGCCCTCGGCATTTGCGAGCGGCTGGGAGCTCGAGGTCGGCGGCACGCCGCAGTCGCACGTCGATCTCGCTGATCCCACGCACCTGCACTTCGAGTACGTCGCGCGGATGGGCGCCGTGATCGACCAGCTCGGGGAGCCCCGAGAGCCCGTGACCGCCATCCATCTCGGTGCCGGTGCATACACACTCCCCCGCTATGTCGAGGCGACGCGGCCCGGATCACGGCAGCAGGTCATCGAACTCGAACCCGCGTTGGTGACTCTCGTCCGCGAACATCTGCCGCTGCCCTCCAGTGCACGAGCCGGCGGCTCGATCCGCACACGGACGGGCGATGCCCGCGCCGTGCTGGAACGCTTGCCCGCGGGTCTGCGCGGTCAGGCCGACCTCATGGTCTCCGACATCTTCCACGGCGCGCGCACTCCCGCGCACGTAACCAGCATCGAGTTCTACAGCCTCGCGGCACGCTACCTCAGCGACACCGGCGTGCTCCTGGTCAACGTCGCCGACGGGGCGGGACTCGCCTTCGCCCGCCGCCAAGCCGCTACCGTGCGCAGCGAGCTCCCCCACGTCGCTCTGCTTGCCGAGGTTCAAGTGCTCAAGGGCCGGCGCTTCGGGAACATCGTGATCGCGGCATCCCGCAATCCGCTTCCCACCGCGTGGCTCCCCCGGCTGATGGCCGCGGGACCGCATCCGGCCAAGGTTGCTCAGGGCGCAGAGATCGACGCATTCATCGCGGGTTCGCGCATCGTCACGGATGCCGACGCAGCGCCATCCCCGGCGCCATCGGCAACACTGTTCGAGCGCTGACGGCGTGGGAAGTCGGCACCGCTCGCCGGCGCCGCCACAATAAGAGCGCACCGCGTATGGGGCGAGGTGCGGCGAGGATGCGGGATCTGGCGGGTTGACCCCGGCGATCACCGCTCTGCGGGAAGGAGCGCGAGTGAGCTATATCCACGGCTACGACCCCGTCACGTTGCGCGAAGTGGTCAACCCCCGCGACTGCCGCGAACGCCTCGACGAGCTGGGCGACCAGCGCTCGCTTCCCGCCCTCCTCGAACGGGTGTGGCTGTTGAAGGTGCTCGACCGGCTCGATGACGCGCTCGAGATCGCCGACCAGACGGTGCGCACCGCGCGGATGGCGGGAACGCGCAAAGATCTGCTGCGCGCGCGCATCCTTCACGCCACAGTGCTGCAGTTTCGCGGATCGCTCGCTGCCGCCGCGCAGGAGCTGACCACCTGTGCTCTCGAGGCCGAGGGCGCGGGTTGGGCTTCGATCGCCGCGTTCGCCTATCAGCACCGCGGCAAGGTGCACTACGACGCGGGAGACTTCGACGCGGCCCGCGCTGACTTCAAGCGCGCACTCTTCGCGCGCCAGAGCACGGCAACACCCGACGACCAGCTCGAGTCGACTCTTCTCGCAATCGACGCTGCCGAGCGTCGCCGCGCCGAGAACGGCGCGGCAGTCGCCAGCTGACCGGTCGGTGTCTGAGGCCCCGCTTACGCTGTCGTCATGTCCGAGTTGCACCGCGTTCGCCACTGGGCCGAGGCACTGCTTTCGGTGCACCTGAGCCCGGAGTGGTCGTTCGGTTTCGACAACGCAAAGCGGCGCGCAGGCCTGTGTGACTTCACTCGCAAGCGCATCACGGTTTCCCGGTACCTCGCGGCCCGCCACGACGATGACACCAACCACCAGACACTGCTTCACGAAGTGGCACACGCCCTCGCCGGCGCGGCAGCAGGGCACGGTCCGCGCTGGAAAGCCATCGCGCGAGACCTCGGCTATGTGGGTGGCACCACGCACCACGGAGAGACCGCGACCGAGCTCGCGCCCTGGGTGGGGGTATGCCCTGCCGGTCACGTCGCCTACCGGCACCGACGCGCGAGCCGTCAGACATCCTGCGCCCGCTGCGCTCCCCGCTTCGACGAGCGCTACCTGCTCACGTGGTCCAGGCGCGAGATCACGGCGTCGGTACGGCTCGCCGCGATGACTCCGCGCTGACGTTCGCTAGACCGGGGAATCGGCATCCACCGACGCAGCGGCGAGCACGTCGTCACGCCGTCCAGCTTCAAGCCAGGCCTGCCCGGTAGCGCTGGCGGTGAGCAGGTGGCGAGCGGCTGACCGCAGCCCCCGGAACGCCTCGCAGGCAGCGGCAGCCTCGGGCGAGGTGTGGTCGATCCCCCGCACCGCAAGCGCGTCGATCACAGCACCAGCGCCGAGGATATCCTCCACAGCGAACCGGGTCCCGGCTGCATCGGTCGCCCCGCACGCGATCACGACGATGCTCGTTCGCGCACCCCGACGATGCTGCTCCGCGAGAGCGGCGTCTGCGGTGACACTCGCCGAACGAAGCCCGCCCTGCAGCACGACACTTCCCGCAGCCGTGGCCTGAGCCGAGATGGCGTCAGCGTCAGAGTCTGCGTCGGGAAGGACGTCGACCACGATGGTGATCTCACCCGACGCGAGCCGATCCAACCCGGCAGTTCCCCAGTCGAAGCGGACCTGGTATCGATGCTGATCGGACGGTGTCGGCATCCGTCCAGCGTAGAACGAGACCGGATGCGAGACTTGCCGCATGCGCGTGCTCAGCAAGTTCACGATCGATTGCGACACCGACGCCGCCTGGCGCGCTCTGCACTCGCCGCGGGTGCTGGCCGAGGTGTACGGCCCGTTCCTCGACATGCAGCCGCTGGAAGCGATGCCGACACAGTGGGAGCACGGCCAGAATGCTGCAGTCGGGCTCAGTGTCGCCGGGCTTATCCCGGTCGGCCGTCAGCTCATCTCGATCACGGATGCCGAACGCGAGGTGGACGGGGTGCGCGTGCGGATCATCCGCGACTCCGGGATGCCGCTGACTGGCCCGCTCGCAGTCCTCGACGTCTGGGACCACCAGATGGCGGTGTCTCCTCTGCCGGACGGCCGCACCCTGTGGCGAGAGCGCCTCGTGATCGGTGGCGCCGCTGCACCCGCGCTATGGCCTGGCCTGTGGGCAGTCTGGCAGTGGCGGGCCGCCCGCCTCCGTCAGATCGCGCCGTCGTGGGCGCACGATCCGGATGCCGCGACAGCCGAGCCAGCCGAGACTGACACGGCCGCCACGGCCTGACCTCCACGCCCCGGCTACTCGCTCAGCGCCGCCACCGGCGCGACGCGGGTCGCCAGGCGTGTGGGGGTAACCGATGCGGCGACAGTGAGGATCGCCGTTGCCGCGACAATCACCAGGAGGGGCCCCAGCGGCACGGCAGGCCAAACGATGCCCGCCGGCGTGACCCCGTCGGGGTTGGTGGGAACGCTGCCGAGCAGCGACTGCGCACCGGCCCAGCCGTAGGCGATACCG
>NZ_JASBSF010000372.1 GCF_030149085.1 Microbacterium sp.
GCCGACGTCCGAGAGGTCATCGACCGCCTCATGACCGTCGTCCTCGCAAGCGCCGGCATCATTCTGGCCGGCGCCCTCGTTTTCGTCGTCGTCTTCGTGATCACGCGGGGCGCTGACGCCTTGTTCCACGCCAACTTCTTCTTCTCCGATATGGAGTCGGCGGGACCCCTCGATCCCCTCGACATGGGCGGCATTGCGCACGCCATCATGGGAACGCTGATCCAGATCGGCATCGCGCTGGTGATCACGATTCCTCTCGGCATCCTCACCGCAGTCTTCTTGAACGAGGTCGGCGGACCGTTCGCGCGATTCGTGCGCACCGTGACGGATGCGATGACGGCGCTCCCGTCGATCGTTGCCGGCTTGTTCGTGTACTCGGCGATCATCCTTCTGATCACGGGGCAGCGGTCGGGCTTTGCCGCGTCACTCGCGATCACCGTCATGATGCTCCCGATCATCGTGCGCGCATCGGACGTTGTGCTCCGCCTGGTTGCCGGTAACTTGCGCGAGGCAGCCTACGCCCTCGGGGCGTCCCGTTTCCGCACCGTATGGAGCGTCGTACTCCCCACCGCTCGGTCCGGACTCGCGACGGCCGTCATCCTCGGTACCGCCCGCGGGATCGGCGAGACTTCGCCCGTCCTGCTCACTTCCGGTGTCACGGCGGTCATGAACCTCAACCCCTTCCAAGGTCCGATGATCTCGCTGCCGCTTCAGGTGTTCGACTTCGTCAAGTCGCCGGAGCCCAACATGATCGCGAGAGGTTTCGGCGCGGCGGCCGTGCTGATGCTGCTGGTGCTCGCCCTCTTCGCTATTGCCCGCGTCATCGGCGGTCGGGGCCCAGGGGAGCTCACGCCACGGCAGCGGCGAGCTGCGGCGCGACGGTCGCAAAACGATCTCATCCGCATGGACAGGGCGCGCTTCACGCGGCCCCTTTACGGGCACCATCCCGAGGAGAAGCAATGACCTCTTGGCGCACACTGCTTGCGCGAATGGCCGCCATCACGATGGTTGCTGCGCTGGCTCTTGTCAACACGACGCCGGCCTACGCGGCAACCTACGAGCCGATCACCGGATCGGGATCGACCTGGTCGCAGAACGCACTGGACCAGTGGCGGGCGAATGTCAAGGCCAACTACGGGATGACGATCAACTACTCCGGCACCGGTTCGACGGCCGGTCGCCAGGAGTTCATCCTCGGCACCGTCGACTTCGCCGTGAGTGAGATCCCGTTCCAGTCGGCGCCGGAGGACGGCTCGGCCCCCGAGGTACCGGGTCGGGGTTACGCGTACGCGCCGATCGTGGCCGGTGGGACCTCGTTCATGTACAACCTGAAGATCGGCGGCAAGCAGGTCACCAATCTTCGCCTGTCGGGCGAGGTCATCACCAAGATCTTCACCGGAAAGATAACCAACTGGAACGATCCCGCGATCAAGGCCGACAACCCTGGTCTCGCCATGCCGGACAAGAAGATCACGCCCGTCATCCGTTCCGATGGCTCTGGAACGAGCGCTCAATTCACCCTGTGGATGTCGAAGCAATACCCCGCGTTGTGGAGCGAGTTCGCGGCATCCATGGGCCGTGGATCCGGCCTGACCTCGCAGTATCCGCTCTTCTCCGGTGCAAAGGGACAAAGTGGCTCGAACGGCGTGGCGGGATACGTTGCACAGACCTACGGTGAGGGCGCGATCACGTACGTCGAGTACTCGTACGCCCTGAAGTCGGGTTTCCCGGTGGCCAAGGTTCTCAACAAATCCGGCTACTACATCGAGCCCACGGCTCAGTCTGTCGCGGTGGCGATGCTGTCGGCCCAGGTGAACACCGACCTCACGCAGATCCTCGACGGCGTCTACAACAGCGCCGATCCACGCGCCTATCCGCTGTCGAGCTACTCGTACATGATCGTGCCGACCGAAGTGAAGGGTGTTTTCACCGCAGCCAAGGGCAACACCCTGGGTGCGTTCATGAGCTACTTCCTTTGTGAGGGGCAGCAACAAGCTCAGTCGCTCGGGTACTCGCCGCTCACGATGAACCTCGTGCTCGCGGGGTTTGATCAGATCAAGCGGATTCCCGGGGCGGAGAGCGCGAACGTCGACCCGAACAAGTGCAACAACCCCACCTTCACGGCGGGGGACTCCCCGTCGTCCAATCAGCTGGCTAAGACAGCGCCGCAGCCCGCTGCCTGTGACAAGCAGGGACCCGATCAGTGCATCACCGGCACGGCCGGCGCTTTGCAGTCGACGCCCGTGAG
>NZ_JASBSF010000382.1 GCF_030149085.1 Microbacterium sp.
GCGTAGCACGCGTAGCACAGGGTGATTCAGGCGGGTATGGAGAGCTGCGTCACCGCACCTCCCGGGGGAGGATGCGGCTAGGCCCCGATCGTGCCGACGACCAGCATCCCGACGGCGACACCGTTGAAGACGATGTGGGTGAGCACGGCCCCCCAGATGCGCGCGGTTGCGACGACGAGGCCGGCGCACACGATCCCCACGAGTCCGAGGGTTGCTACCGACCACCAGGTATAGGTGTCGAAGACCAGGTGCAGGCCGATGAAGAGCACGGTCGTCACCGAGATCGCGGCGAACCCTGCCCACGAACGCGAGTTCGTCATCCGTCTGACCGCCGTGAAGATCGCCACGAGCAACACGGCGCGGAAGAAGAACTCTTCGAGAAGCGGCGCGATCACGACGGGGGCGAGCACGCCATCGAACCAGAAGGATGCCGGAAGCGACCCGTCGAGAGTGCCTGCTGTGGGCCACACGGCGGTGCCGGTGCCGGCGATCTCGAGAAAGCCCTGCGTGAAGCGCAGGATGACGCCGAGCACGATGCCGTAGAGCAGGTCGAAGGGGTGGAAGCGCAGCAGCATCCGGGGCCGGGAGCGCGCGAACGCAAGGATGATCGCGGCGAGCATCCCGCCCCACAGGGCGGCAAGCGAGAGCGCGGAACCGAGGGTGCCGCCGAGGAGTCGGTCGGCGAGGGTGGCGAGCAGGATGCCGGCACCGAGCAGCAGCACAGCCCATCCGACAAGTTCCCAATCCCAGCGAGCGACGGATGTTCCGCCCGACCGCCACGAGTGGCTGGCGCGCTCGCTGCGCCGCGACTTTCGACCCGAATCCGACCCCCGAGACGACGATGATCGCCGCGACGAACCGGGCTCCGCGGTCGAGTCCGAGCGCCTCGACGACCCTGGTTCCGGTGAACGTACTGTCGCCGCGCTAGACTCCGTCATAGGCGCCAGGGTACCTGCCGGGGGAATTCCTCGCCGGTTCGGCGCCAGAACCACATGCTTCTATCCGCATCGCTAGAGCGAGCGGATGCTGTTCCGCCCGCCGCACACCAGCCGACACGCGAGGACCGCCGTGGCCTACCGCTCGAGCACGTCAAGACGCTCCCGAGGCTCTGTGCCCACGTGGGTGTCGGTCGTGATCGTCGCGGTGCTGATCCTCGCCGTCGGGGGCCTCAGCTGGCTGGCGATCACGCGCACGCAGACACCTCCCCCGACCGAGGCGCCACGCGTCACGCCGACGATGGGCGTCGAGACTCCGACCGCGACGCCTACGCCGACGCCGACCGTGACAGTGGCGGCGGCAACGGGTCCGGGCCAGCGCTTCCTCGCAACATCCGAGGGCGTGTGGTGGCGCGCGACAGCCGGGCAGTGCGGGTCGATCGAGCCGCTGCTGGAGCGCTCGACCGATGCCGGGCAGACCTGGTCGGATGTCACGCCCCGCTACCTCGGGATCGGGCAGATCCTTTCGCTGTCGCCGTATGCGGCGGATCAGGCTCAGATGGTCGCGCTCATGGGCGCGGATTGCACGTTGCAGGGCATGCGCACCTTCACTGATGGGCAGTTCTGGGAGCCCAACGGCGAGATCCTCGCCTCGTCGACCTACATCGATCCCGCGAATCCGGTAGCCGTCGTGACCCCCGCCGGCACACTCGATGCCCCGTGCGGGGTGCCGACGGGGGTGCGCGCGGGCGCAGGTACGACGGCGGTCATCTGCGGGTCGGATGCCTCCCAGTCGACGGATGCCGCCACCTGGTCGCCCCTCGAGCAGCCCGGAGTCCTGGCGCTGACTGTGGCCGGCGACGGCCAGGTCACGACGGCACGAGCGGATGCCGCATCCTGCGACGGGATGCTGGTGGCGCAGCCGGGCGCTGCGACCTGCATCCCGAGCGTTCCGACGGATGCCCCGGTCGCCGTCACCCTCGACGGCGACGGCACCCCCTGGGTCTGGGCGGGCAACACCTTCGTCTCCACCCGGTGACAGCGCGGCGCGAAACCACTCGCGCACATTCGCCCCCTAGGATGCATTGTGTCGATGCACATGGGGACGGGGGCATCGACACCCGAAGTGGTGGCCACAGAGATCTGGGGATAAATGGTCGAGGTCCTTGTCGTGTGCACGGCGAACATGATTCGTTCGCCGCTTGCCGAGCTGTACCTGCGCGGTAAGTTCGCGGATGGTTCGATCACGGTGCGCAGCGCAGGCACGCATCCAGCGCCCGGCGACGGGATGACGCGACGGGCTCGCGATGCCGCGAAGTCGCTGGGGCTATCGATGACGGATGCCGAGGCTCATCGCCCGCAGCTTCTGACACGCGAGATGGTCGAGCAGGCCGACCTCATTCTCGGCGCGTCCCGCATCCACCGCAGCGCGTGCGTGCGGATGGATCTCAGCGCCTTGGGTCGCGCATTCACGATCCGCGAGTTCGCCAGGCTCTCGGCCCAGGTTGATGACGAGGCCCTCCAGCGGGCAGTGGATCGTGCGGGCGACGACCCGAATGCGCGGGCCCGCGCCGCAACCGACCTCGTGCGCGAGGTTCGCGGCACGACGGATCCGCCGGGAGACCCGACGGTGGATGACGTGTTCGATCCCGACCTGTCGCGCCGCCGCGCTCACTATGCCCGGGCGGTGGCGGAGATGATCCCGGCGCTTGATGCCGCAGTGGCATACGCCAACCGCGTTCGCGAGGCCTCTCTCGTTCGGTGAGCGAGCCGCGCCTCCCGGCCGG
>NZ_JASBSF010000036.1 GCF_030149085.1 Microbacterium sp.
GCGGCGACCACGGTTTCGTACAGCTGCTGGGTGCGCTGCGGAGTCAAAGCACCGGCCACCGTGACTCCGGCGTCACGGATCTGCTGCAGTCGCTCACGGATGAGCTCGGGCTTGATCGGCTCGGAGTAGAGCTCCTGCATCCGGCAGGTTGCCGTCGCCTCGTCGAGAGACGCGATCTCAGCCAGCAGCGGCTCGGGGTCGTCGTACCGGGTCCAGAGCCCCTCGAGATCGAGGACACCGAGTCCGCCGAGCTGACCGAGCATGATCGCCGTCTGCGGGCTCACAACCGAATCCATCGGGGCGCCGAGCACCGGGATGTCGAACTGGAACGCGTCGATCGACCATGCAGTCGAGACATCCTCGGGATTGCGGGTGCGGCGCGAGGGAACGACGGCGATGTCGTCGAACGAGTACGCGCGGCGAGCGCGCTTGGCGCGGCCGATCTCGATCTCCATGGTCACCAGCCCAGCCTACCGGTGGGGTGTGGCGATACCGCGCGTGATCCCAGCCCCGCGCCGAACCCACACGTTTCGGTCCCACCCCACACGCGATACGCGCCGGATCGCGTGGGTTCGCGGCGAATGGTGTGGGTTCGCCGCTCGGAAGAGGCGCCGCACAGCCATCACCACGGTTCGTTGCCGCGGGGCGCGACGTCGCGGACGGCGCGCATCGTGGTCGGGAAACAGGTGTCGAAGAGCTCATGGATGCCGTCATCCGTGTCGACCTCGTCGATGAGGCGCAACCCGATCATCGTGTTGATCAGCATCCCTTCGGCGAGGAACGCCTGGGCGGTGTTGGCGTCGAATCCGACGTCGTCCCGCAGGAACCGCCACACCCTCACGAAGCCCTGGCGGGCGGCGGGTCCGATCACCGGATGACCGCCGAGAAGGAACGCGTGCGAGAGGGTCTGGTGGAGTCCCCGTACCTGGAGAAGCCGAAGATAGACAGCCCCCATACGCTCCTGCGCCGGAGCGTCGGCGGGGGCGTCGAGTTCGGCGCGGAATCCGTCGAGCAGTTGATCGAGGGCGTCGTGCAACACAGCCAGGAACAGGGACTCCTTGGTCCCGAAGAGCCTCACGACATAGGGCTGACTGACTCCGGCAGCGCGCGCCACCTCGTCCGTCGTCGCTCCCTCGTACCCGCGCGCACCGAAGACAGCGTGAGCCGCCAGCAGGATTTCGGCACGGCGCTCGTCAGAACTCATGCGTCGTTGCGTGCCGTTATGAGCCATGCTTGACATGTTATCAGTCGATTACTACAGTCCAAGTAATCATGCGATTACATCAATGGAGGCGTCCGTGACCACCACGCTCGACCCGGCTCCCGTGCAGCCCTCGCAACGCGCCGCGCCGCGGCAGCGCGCTTTCGGCCTGGTGGTCGCGGCAGCGTCCGTACCGATGTTCATGGCAACCCTCGACAACCTCGTGATGACCAACGCGCTCCCGGTGCTCCACCGCGACCTCGGCGCGAGTGTCGAGGAACTGCAGTGGTTCGTGAACGCCTACACGCTCGCCTTCGCCGGCGCGATCCTGCTGGCATCCGCCCTGGGCGACCGGTTCGGGCGCCGGACGGTCTTCGCGATCGGAATCGCCGTCTTCGGGATCGGATCGGTGCTCGCAACTCTCAGCACCGATCCGTCGCAGCTGATCGTCGCTCGCGCCGTTCAAGGACTCGGCGGGGCCGGCATCTTCCCTCTGTCGCTCGCTCTGCTCTCAGGTGGCGTCTCCCCCGAACGTCGCCCGCTCGCCATCGGGATCTGGGGTGGCGTCTCGGGTCTCGGGGTCGCCGTCGGTCCGCTCGTGGGCGGCGCGATCATGGAGGGGTGGAACTGGCAGGCGATCTTCTGGCTGAACGTTCCGATCGCGATAGTCGCGATCCCCTTCGCCCTGTGGGCTCTGCGCAACGACCGCGGAGCACGCGTGCGCCTCGACCTGATCGGCGCCGTCATGATCGCCCCGAGCGTCGTCCTGCTGGTCCACGCGATCGTTCGCGGCAACGACGACGGCTGGGGATCATTCGGGGTCATCGCGGAGCTTGTCGCCGGCATCACGCTCCTGGCGGGATTCGTCGCCTGGCAGGCGCGAGCATCGGCTCCCCTCGTTCCTCTGCGCCTGTTCCGCGACCGAAGCTTCACCGTGACCAATATCGCGGGCTTCGGCTTCAGCTTCGGCACGTTCGGCGCGATCTTCCTGCTCATCCAGTACATGCAGGTTGTGCAGGGCGCCTCGCCCTGGGAGGCGGCGGTGCGTACGACGCCGTGGACGCTGGCGCCGATGGCGATCGCACCGCTCGCGGGTCTTCTCGCACCGCGTATCGGCACCCGCATCCTGATGGTCGTGGGGCTCGTGCTGCAGGCGACAGCGCTGCTCTGGATCGCCGCCATCCTGGATCTCGACACCCCCTACGTCGCGATGATCGCCCCCTTCGTGATCGCCGGCGTCGGGATGGGCCTCGTGTTCGCACCCTCGGCGACGGCGCTTCTGGCTACCCTCGGCATCGTCGATCACGCGAAGGCATCAGGTGTCAACTCGACGGTGCGCGAAATCGGACTCGCCCTCGGTACCGCGGTGCTCACGGCGATCTTCCTCGGCGCCGGCGGGGAGCTGGTTCCCGACCTCTACGTCGAGGCGGCGCGGCCCGCGGTGTTCGTGGGAGGCATTGTGCTGGTGATCAGCGCGGTCGCTGCCCTCTGGCTGCCTGCGGGACGTTCCGCGTCGGAGTCGCCGGCTCAGCCCGTCGCGACCTCGGCTGTCGCCGGCACGAGCACGCGCTCGGGACAGGTGTAGATCGCGAGACTCGAGCCGCGGCTGAACCCGACGAGGGTCATCCCGGATGCCGCCGCCAGATCCACCGCGAGCGACGAGGGCGCGCTGACGGCCGCGAGCACCGGGATACCGGCGAGCCGCGCCTTCTGCACGAGTTCGAACGAGGCGCGCCCCGACACCTGCAGCACTGTTCCTGAGAGCGGCAGACGGTCTTCGCGCACGGCCCACCCTACGATCTTGTCGACGGCGTTGTGGCGTCCGACGTCCTCGCGCAGGCACAGCAACTCCCCCTCGGCGGTGAACAGGCCCGCGGCGTGCACACCGCCGGTCCGGTCGAACAGGGCCTGGCTCTCGCGCAGCACGTCGGGAAGACGCGCGAGGATGCCGGCATCGATCCGGATGCCGTCGTCTGCGACCTCGAAGCGCGACTGCTTGCTGACAGCCTCGATCGAGGTGGTGCCGCAGATTCCACAGGCCGAGGTCGTCGTGGAGTGGCGAGCGTGGGCATCCGTCGGGGGCACCGCGCCACGCCCCAGCACGGCGTCAATGACGTTGTAGGTGTTCTCTTCCCGGCGACCGAACTCGTCGAATCCGGCGCAGTAGCGCAGTGAGGCTAGTTCATCCCTGGCCGCGATCACGCCTTCCGAAACGAGGAAGCCGGCCACGAGGTCGAAGTCATCGCCGGGAGTGCGCATCGTCACCGACCACGAGGTGCCGTCGATCCGGATTTCCAGCGGCTCTTCGCGGGCCACGATATCCTCCCGCGTCGACGTCGTTGCACCATCCGCGCCCTCGTTCCACCGCACGCGGGTCACGCGATGCCGCGTCATCCCTGTTGCCATCTCGGACCCCTTCGTTCAGTTCCCATTGTGCCCCGCACCCGCGCGACGGGGCCGGATGCCGAGGATCGGCGTTAGTCTCGGGAGAACAGGTCGACGTCGACCGGCGGCGTGGAGAGGTCACCCGCTCCCGCCGGAGAGTCCACCCGGAGAATCCACCATGGCAAAGTCCGCCCCCACTGCAGATATCGACGAGTCGAAGCTCCGTGTCTCGGCGCCAGCGACCGAAGCCGTCGGCGTGCCCGCCGTCATGCACGCCCTCGAGATGTCGATCGAGCAGATGGGTCTGGTGCGCAGCGCCCGGACGCTGCTGCGTGTGAACCAGAAGGACGGGTTCGACTGCCCGGGCTGCGCGTGGCCCGAGGAAGACAAGCGCCACATCGCCGAATTCTGCGAGAACGGCGCCAAGGCCGTTGCCGAAGAAGCGACGGTGCGCCGCGTGACTGCCGATTTCTTCGCGCGGCATTCGGTTGCCGACCTTCTGGAGCACGACGACTACTGGCTCGGGCAGCAGGGGCGCCTGGTCGAACCGATGATTCTCGACGAAGGCGCCACGCACTACCGTCCAGCGAGCTGGGACGAAGCCCTCGACCTGATCGCCGACGAACTGCGCGGTCTTGACAGCCCGGACGAGGCGATTTTCTACACGTCCGGTCGCACCTCGAACGAGGCAGCATTCCTCTACCAGCTGCTCGTGCGGGGCCTCGGCACGAACAACCTCCCGGACTGCTCGAACATGTGCCACGAGTCCAGCGGCGTCGCCCTGTCGCAGACGCTGGGTATCGGCAAGGGCACGGTCTCGATCGAAGACATCCACGACGCGAGCCTGATCATCGTGGCGGGGCAGAACCCGGGTACCAACCACCCCCGCATGCTCAGCGCCCTCGAAAAAGCGAAGATGAAGGGCGCGACGATCGTCGCGGTGAACCCCCTGCCCGAGGCCGGGCTCATGCGGTTCAAGAATCCGCAGATCCCGCGCGGTGTCATCGGGGACGGCACCCCGATCGCCGATCAGTTCGTGCAGATCCGGATGGGCGGCGACCAGGCCCTGTTCCAGGCGCTGGCCAAGCACCTGCTCGAGCAGCACGAGCGTCGCGTCGACGCGGGAGAGCCCGGCATCCTGGATGCCGACTTCTTGACGCAGCACACGAGCGACTTCGCCGCCTACGCGGACCTCATTCAGGCGGCATCCTGGAGCGAGTTCGAAACGGCGACGGGCCTCAGCGAAGCACGGATGCGGGAGATCGGCGGTCTTGTGATCGCGTCCCCCGCGACGATCGTGTGCTGGGCGATGGGCCTGACCCAGCACAAGCACTCGGTCGCGACGCTGCGCGATGTGGTCAACCTGCTCCTCCTGCAGGGGAACGTCGGGCGCCCGGGCGCTGGGGTGTGCCCGGTGCGCGGGCACTCCAACGTGCAGGGCGATCGCACGATGGGCATCTACGAGAAGATGCCCGAACCGTTCCTCGAGGCCCTCGACGCGGAGTTCTCGTTCGCGGCTCCCCGTAAGCACGGCTACGACACCGTTGAAGCGATCCGGGCCATGCGCGACGGCAAGGCGCGCTTTTTCATGGGGATGGGCGGCAACTTCGTCTCAGCCACCCCCGACACCGCCGTGACGGAAGCCGCCATGCGAAACCTCCGACTCACCGTCGAGGTCTCGACCAAGCTCAACCGCTCGCACCTCGTGACCGGCACGCGCGCCGTCATCCTCCCGACTCTCGGCCGCACCGATCGCGACCACCGCGGCGGAATCGACCAGCGCGTCACCGTCGAGGATTCCATGGGCGCTGTCCACGCATCGCGAGGGCGTCTGAAGCCCCCCGCCGACGACATGCTGTCGGAAGTGGCGATCGTCGCTCGGATCGCCGAGCGCTTGTTCGCAGGGCCCAACGCCCTACCGAATGCTCCCCGGGCCGACTGGAAAGCCATCGAGGCCGACTACGCGACGGTGCGCGCGCACATCCAGGCCGTCATTCCGGGGTTCGATGACTACGAGGCGCGCATCGCGAAGGGGCGCACCTTCTTCCTCCCCAACGGCCCCCGTGACGAGCGCCGCTTCACGACAGTCACCGGCAAGGCGCTCTTCACAGCCAACGAGCTCGAGTACCCGACGATCCCCGAGGGACACCTGCTGCTGCAGACCCTGCGCAGCCACGACCAGTACAACACCACGATCTACGGCAAGGACGACCGGTACCGCGGCATCCGTGACGGGCGTCGCGTCGTACTCGTGAACAGCACGGATGCCGAAGCCGCGGGCGTCGCCGACGGCGAGATCGTCGACCTCGTATCGGTGTGGACCGACGGAACCGAGCGGCGTGCCGAGGAGTTCCGGGTGGTGCACTACGACACCCCCGTCGGCAACGCCGCGGCCTATTACCCCGAGACGAACGTCCTCGTTCCGTTGGATTCGACGGCCGACGGTTCGGGCACGCCGACCTCGAAATCCGTGATCATCCGGCTCGAGCGCCGGGGTTCGGGCGCTGGCACTGACACGGCGGCGGGGCGGCCGAGCTCGTGACAGCCGCCACGGATGCTGCCGTCGTAGCCTCGAGCGGGGCGGGCGTTCGCGCTGCCGTCGTGACGGCATCCGACCGCGCGGCATCCGGGGAGCGTCCGGATGCGACAGGACCGGGGCTCGTGCGGCGACTTGTCGAAGCGGGGTATGCGTGCGATGTCGCAGCCGTCGTCGCCGACGGGCAGGAATCGGTTGCCGGCGGCATCCGTCGGGCGCTGGATGCCGGTGCCCGCGTGATCATCACGACCGGCGGCACGGGAGTGGGGCCGCGCGATCGCACTCCCGAGGCAACTCACACAGTCATCGACCGGGAGATTCCTGGCCTTGCCGAACTGCTGCGACGCGAGGGGGCGGCATCCACGCCGATGGCTGCGCTCTCGCGCGGCATCGTCGGCGTCGTCGACGGGCCCGGTTCGGTGATCGCGAATCTACCCGGCTCGACGCGCGGTGCCACTGAGGGCCTCGAGACGCTGCTGCCGCTGCTGCCGCACGTGCTCGATCAGCTCACGGGCGGTGATCACTGATGACAGAGCATGCCGTGCGGATCGCACGGATCAGCGACGTACCCCTCGACCTCGCGGCGCACATCGCGGCGGTATCCGGCCCGACGGCAGGCGGCATTGCTACCTTCATCGGCACGGTCCGCGACCACGATCCGGGCGCGCACGGTGAGGTGACGCTTCTCGAGTACTCGTCGCATCCGGACGCCGAGCGGATTCTGGGCGAGATCGCGGCGTCCTGTCTCGCTGAGACTGACGCCGAGTGCTCCATCGCCGTCACGCACCGCATCGGAAAGCTCGCTGTCGGCGACCTCGCCGTGGTCGTCGCAGTCTCGAGCGCCCACCGCGCTCCCGCGTTCGAGGTGTGCCGGTCGCTGATCGAGCGCATCAAGACCGACCTACCGATCTGGAAGCGTCAGCACGAGCACGACGGCACCGCGAGCTGGGTGGGGCTCGACGCATGAGTGCGGTCCCCCTGCCCCTGCCGACGACGCTCGCCCGCCCCGACGGCGTCGATGCAGCGCCCAGCGAGCGTGCGGCACCCGGCTCGCGCGGGCAGTTGGTCGACAGGTTCGGCCGGGTCCATCGGGACCTGCGGATCTCGCTGACCGATCGCTGTTCGCTGCGCTGCACCTATTGCATGCCTGAGCAAGGTGTCGAATGGCTCGCCAAGAGCAGCATCCTGACGACTGACGAGATCGTGCGGGTTGCGGGCGTTCTCGCAAGCCTCGGCATCGTCGAGGTTCGGTTGACCGGCGGTGAGCCGTTGCTGCGCCGCGACATCGTGGATGTCGTGCGTCGCGTGGCCGCGATCGAGGGTGTCGCGGGCCCGCTCGAGGTGTCGATGACAACCAACGGACTCAAGCTCCCCGAGCTTGCCGAGCCGCTGCGAGAGGCGGGTCTTGCGCGGGTGAATGTCTCGATCGACACGCTGCGGCGGGGCCGCTTCGCGGAGTTGACGCGCCGCGATCGCCTGGATGACGTTCTGCGCGGCATCCGTGCGGCCCGCCGCGCCGGGTTCTCGCCGCTCAAGCTCAACGCGGTGCCGATGCGCGGCGTCAACGACGACGAGATCGTCGACCTGGTGCAGTTCGCGGTCGACAACGGCGCGCAGATGCGGTTCATCGAGCAGATGCCGCTGGATCCCGGGCACACCTGGTCGCGCACCGAGATGGTCGATGCCAGCGAGATTCTCGACAAGCTCACGCAGCGCTTCACGCTCACACCGATCGGCGAGCGCGGTTCATCGCCGTCGCAGGACTACCTCGTGGATGGCGGGCCGACCACTGTCGGGCTCATCGCGTCGGTGTCAGCTCCGTTCTGCGGCGCGTGCGACCGCGTGCGGCTGACTGCTGACGGGCAGATTCGCAACTGCCTGTTCGCCCGCGAGGAGTCCGATCTGCTGCCGCTACTGCGCGGAACCGAGGGCCAGGCTCCGGCTGACGACGACGCGATAGCCGAGCTGCTGCGCCGGTCGATCGCGGGCAAGCGCGCCGGTCACGGCATCGACGACCCCGGATTCCTCCAGCCCCAGCGCCCCATGAGCGCGATCGGCGGCTGACCCCCGGCATCCACGCCCCCGCGACGTGCCCGCGCTAGGTTCGCAGAATCGCGCGTACGTCGCACCGCCACGGCCTCATCTTGCGAACCTCGCGCGATTCTGCGGACTTCGGACGCGCTCAGCCGCCGGCGAAGGGCGGCAGGATGTCGACGACATCGGATGCCGACAGCGGCATATCGGCATCCGTGCGCTCTCCGTTGACGAGCACCGCGCACCGCGGCAGCACGAATCCGAGGCGTTCGTGGTCACGCACGATCGCAGCGCGCAGGGCGTCGAGCGTCACCTCGCCGCGGATCTCTTCCTCGGCACCGGCCGCGTCAGCTGCGCCGGCGAAGTAGCGAACCGTCGCCATCAGACTCCGCTCCCGTCGCTGCGAGGAGCACGACCCTCGGCCCACGCGCCGGCGAGCGCAACGACTTCGGCGAGGGCAGCCGCCGTGTCGTCGGGACTGCCGCCCGCACGGCCGGCAACGAGCCCTGCGACGAAAGCGCTTAACGGCGCAGCGGGGCGCGCGACGTCATGCGCGACATCGCGCGCGAGGTCGAGAACGAGCGCGATCGGAACCTGCTCGGCATCCAGACCGAAGCGGTCGCGCAGGATCGAGGACCACTCATCGAGCGCCTCGGGCGGAAGGGTGCGGTCGTTCATGCGGGCTCCTGACTCTCGAGACCGGGCACGGGACAGATCCTGCCACGTGTCGACATCGGTCGTCACCCCGGTGGCATCCGGCAGATCTCGGCAGTGCAGGCCGGCGAACAGATCACTCATCCGCGCCCCCACCGGATTCGTCAGTCTGGCAGTGGCCTCGGCGAGCACCTGCGTCCGAATCCGGGCACAGAGCCACTGGCGGCGACCGGCACCGTCCACGAGCACGATCCCGTCCACGCCTGCGGAGTCGCCCCGACCCGCCGCGACGAGGGCCGCCACGGTGCGATCGCCTGCGGCGAGGTCGCCGGCCAACAGCAGCACCTCGTCGGCATCCACGCGGCCGATCACTGCGGTGATCGCGGCGACCGGCCCGCCTCCTGCCGGTTCCTCGCGCATCACCACGACGCGCGATGCGGCCGACTGTCCCGAACGCAGGATGAACGGCGCACCCGTACCCGTCGGCGCGGCTCCGTAGGGCATTGATCCTGCACTCGGCCCGGCCTCGGCAGGGTAGCGACCCGTCGCCGGGTCGGCCGGCGGGGCGCCGACGACGATGACTGTCCCATCACACGCGTCGAGCGCGGCATCCGTCGTACGTCGCAGCATCGACCGACCAGCGACCTCCAGGGCGGTCTTGTCGACACCGCCCATCCGCGATGCCCGGCCTCCCGACAGGATGATCGCACCGATCCGGGCTCGCGAACGGGGGGCGGACACACCCGGACCTGAAACCGGGTCGTCAGGCATCACTCCGCACGCGTCCACGATCCCGAGCGGCCGCCCTCTTTGGCGGTGATGCAGGCATCCGTGATGGTGACGGTGCGGTCGATGCCCTTGACCATGTCGACCACCGAGAGCGCAGCGACGGTCACGGCGGTCAGCGCCTCCATCTCGACCCCGGTGCGGTCGGCGGTGCGCACCGTCGCGGTGATGCTCATTCCGGCATCCTCGATCTGCAGGTCCACGACGACGCCGTGCACCCCGATAACGTGCGCGAGCGGCAGCAGTTCGGGGGTGCGCTTGGCGGCCTGGATACCGGCGATCCGCGCGACCGCGAGCACATCACCCTTCGGCACACTGCCCTCACGCAGCGCCGCGACGGTGCCGGGAGCCATCGAGACGAAGGCGCGCGCGGAGGCCGCACGCACCGTCGGCTGCTTGCCGGTGACATCCACCATGCGGGCGTGACCGGACTCGTCGAGGTGCGTGAAACTCATGTCACCAGCATGACATCGACGAGATCGCCCGCGGCCACCTCCTCGACGGATGCCCGAACCACTGCCCACGCCTCCGCAAGCGCGAGCGCACCGGCGCGGTGGGAACCGGATCCGCCCGCTGTCGCCGGACGCACCGTCCATACCGCGGGATCCGACCGATCGATTGCGACGGGCATGAACTGCTCGCGACCGGGCGGCGTGCGCCATCCGGTCGAGACTCGCAGGCGCACGATCGGGCGCAGCACGTCATGTCTGCCCTGCATCCGCAGCAGCGCCGGGCGCACAAATGCCTCGAACGACACGGCGACGCTCACGGGGTTCCCGGGCAGGCAGAAGACCGGGATGCCGCCGACGGCGCCGTGCCCCTGCGGCTTGCCGGGCTGCATCGCGACCGTCAGGAACTGCACACCTGTCGGTTCGAGCACCTCCCGCACCACCTCGTAGGCTCCAACGCTCGCCCCGCCGGTCAGCACGATCGCGTCCGGGGAGTCGGCTTCGACGCGGGCGAGTACCCGCCGCAACACCGCCGGGTCATCGCCGACGCGGATGAGCTCGGTGACCACACCGTCAGCTGCTCGCACGAGTCCGTCGAGCAGCAGCCCGTTCGACTCGGGGATCTGCCCCGGCCCGACAGGCTCACCAGGCGCGACCAGCTCGTCGCCGCTGGCGATCACCACAACGCGCGGGGCCGGGCGAACGAGCACGGATGCCGCACCGGCCGCTGCCGCCGCCGATCGCTGCAACGCGCCCAGCCGCTCGCCTGCCGCGACCACGGCATCCCCGACCGAGACGTCATCTCCCCGGCCGCGGATGTGCGCGCCGGGGGTCGGCGCGGCGTCGAGGTGAATGACCGATCCCGGCGCGACGTCACGGAACGGCTCCGCGGTCTGCTCGTGCGGCACGATGGCGTCGGCTCCCGCCGGAAGCGGAGCGCCTGTCATGATCCGGGCTGCTTCCCCGGGCCCGATGCTGGCGCCGGGGGCAACGCCTGCCGGGATGTCGGCGACGACGGTGCGCGGGACGGCTCCGTCGCCGGTCCGGACGGCGTAGCCATCCATCGCGGAATTGTCGAAGGCGGGGATCTCGAGGGTCGCAACGACAGGTTCCGCGGTCGTGCGACCCCAGGCATCCGTGATGGAGACCCGCACCGGCGTCAAGGGCGTGGTCGCCGCGAGGATCGCGTCGCGATGCTCGGCGACAGTGCGCGTGAAGCTCATGCGTGTGACGGCGCAGGAACGGCGGATGCCGAGCGGACCGGGAGTTCTCGCATCGTTCCGGCGAGGGCGTCGATGACGGCGATCCGCCCGAGCAGCGGGCGCCCCTCACCGACGATGAGCTTGATCGCCTCGGATGCCATGAGCGACCCGGTCTGCATGCAGACAGAGGCCAGCACGCCGACCTGCTCGCACGTGACGACCTGGCCGGTCGATCCGACGGGGAACAGGTCGCTCAGGCGCACCGGATCCACGCCGGCGGGTGGCGCCGACCAGAAGACGGTCACCTGCGACCAGAACTCCAGCACGCTCCCCCACACGACCGGCAGTCCGAGCTCTGCGGCCCCGGCATCCACGATGTCGCGGGTCTCGAAGGTGTCAGACCCGTCGAGCACGAGGTCGTAGCCAGACAGGATCTCGAGCGCGTTCGCCGCGGTCAGGCGCACCGGATGCTCGATCACCCGCACGCCGGGTGCGAGGCCGCGCGCACGAGCCGCGGCGCTCTCGGTCTTCGGCTCGCCGACTGTGTCAACGGAGTGGATGATCTGCCGGTGCAGGTTGGTCAGGTCCACGACGTCGTCGTCGATGATGCCGATCGTTCCGACGCCGGCGGCGGCGAGGGCCAGGATGACGGAGGACCCGAGCCCACCGGCTCCCACGACCGCGACGCGGGCTGCAGCGAGGCGGCGCTGACCCAGGTCACCGATAGCGAAGAGTTTTCGGTGGCGCGCGGTGCGGTCGCGTTCGGCATCCGTCAGCGCATCGACGGGCGCGACGAGAGGGGGAAGTGACATGTCCCTACGCTAGCCCCGCGCCAGCACGCCTGGGCCTCGCGGGGCAGCCGGCGCCAACTCCGCAGATTCGCACCAACTCCGCATCCGTGGGGCACAATCCTGCGAACCTCGCGCGATTCTGCGGACTTGGGGCACGCTGGCAGAGGCCAGCTCCCGGATTCCGCGAGCTGCCCTACGCGACCGAGTAGCGCCCCGACGCGATGGCCCGCGCGCGGGCTTTGGCGGCCTCTTCTTCGCGGTTCTTCGGCGGCGTCACCGCGACGAGGTCGTCGAGCAGGTGCTGGGTAGCGTGGGCGATCTCGTGGACCGCACGGTCGAAGGCATCCTGGTTGGCCTTGGACGGCTTGGTCGTCCCGGCGATCTTGCGGACGTACTGCAAAGCCGCCGCGTGCACCTCATCCGAGGTCGCAGCCGGCTCGAAGTTGTGAAGGGTGTGGATGTTCCGGCACATGCCCCGACCATACGCCCGCCCCGCGCGGCTCGACCACCCCACCCCCGGGCCGTGCTTGGCGCCACGAAGTTCGCAGAATCACGCGAAGTTCGCACGATTGCCGCGGCATCCTGCGAACCTGGCGCGATTCTGCGGACCTGGATGATGCAGGGACGCGGCGCGGGTGGGCTCAGGATGCGAGGTGCAGACGTGCCGCGAGGGCGCGACGGATGCTGCGCTCGACTGCCGGCCAGTCGTGAACGATCTGCGCGTAGCTCAAGCGCATGACGGTGTATCCGCGAAGCGCGAGCTCGGCGTCGTGCGCGATGTCCTTCGTGCGCTGCGCGCTTGAGGAATGATGCGCGAACCCGTCGATCTGCAGCACGAGCCGCTCGCCGATCAGGAGGTCGACGAACCGTCCGGCGATCCTCGCCTGTTGCACCACCGGAACGCCCCAGCGGCGCAGCGGCAGGACGACGAGGGTCTCCAGCCCCGAGTCGGAGAGCCCGATAACCTCCCCGGCCAGCTCTCGCGCGGCCCGGGAGGTCCAGGGGATGCACCTGAGCGCCTCGGGCGCAAGACCTTCCACACGAACCGCGGACTCCCACACGGCGAGAGCCGCGTCATGGGGAACGCATCCAGCGACGTGAGCCAGAGCATCCTCAACCGTCGCCGTGAGGTCGCGGCCAGGCGGCGAGAGAGGAATCGTCCAGTGGAGCCGTCCTGGCCATCCGTCCGGAAGGCGCGCAGAACCGGAGCCGGGGACCATATGCAGATGGGGATGCGGGTCCAGGTCTGGCGGCATCCACCACCCCCTTCTGCGCGCGAGGGACAGACACGAAATCCGCCCGCCCGCGGTGGCCGCGGTGACGAGATCGGGCGCGGCATCCGGAAGGGTCACCCACGCGCGACGGATGACGCGTGCCCTCCCGTCCCGCACGAACCCGCGCAATGCCGCGACCCCGTACCCGGCACGCAAGACGTCGCTCCGGTGCGCAATGCCGCGCCGTTCCCGCAACCACTCTTCGAGCTCTGACGTCACACCGCGAGTCTGTGCCGTCAGCGAGCGCAACGACCGCGGACGGCATCCTTCTGCACGCTCCTGGCGGCGCGGCTGCGCTGGGGAGGAGCCGCCAACGTCGCAGAATCGCGCCAACTCCACAGGCTTCAGGCCAGAAAGTGCGGGGTTGGCGCGAATCTGCGAACCTCGCGGACCCGAGACGGGTGCGGCGAGACAGACGGATGCCGCGGGTCAGCGCTTGTAGTTCGGGGCTTCGACCACGATCTGCACGTCGTGCGGGTGCGATTCCTTGAGGCCGGCAGACGTGATGCGGACGAACTTGCCCTTGGCTTTGAGCTCTTCGACGGTGCGGGCACCGACGTAGAACATGGACTGCCGCAGGCCACCGACGAGCTGGTAGGCGACTGCCGCGAGCGGACCGCGATAGGCGACCTGCCCCTCGATGCCCTCGGGGATGAGCTTGTCGTCGGTGGGGACGTCGGCCTGGAAGTAACGGTCCTTTGAGTAGGAGGTCTTCTTGCCGCGCGTCTGCAGCGCACCGAGCGATCCCATGCCCCGGTACTGCTTGAACTGCTTGCCGCCCTGGAAGACGATCTCGCCCGGGGCTTCGTCGGTGCCGGCGAACAGCGACCCGATCATGACCGAGTCCGCGCCCGCGACCAGGGCCTTGGCGATGTCGCCCGAGTACTGCAGGCCACCGTCGGCGATGACCGGAACCCCGGCCTCTCGCGCAGCCTGGAAGGCCTCGTAGATCGCAGTGATCTGCGGAACGCCGACGCCGGCGACAATGCGGGTCGTGCAGATCGACCCGGGGCCCACGCCGACCTTCACGGCATCCACCCCGGCGTCGATGAGTGCTTGCGCGCCTTCACGGGTCGCGACGTTGCCGCCGATGATGTCGATGCCCGCGAATGACGGATCAGCCTTGAGCCGTCGCACGATGTCGATGACGCCCGCCGACTGACCGTTGGCGGTGTCGACGACGAGAACATCCACCCCGACATCCCGCAGCGCCTCGGCGCGTTCCCACGCGTCGCCGAAGAACCCGATCGCAGCACCCACGCGTAGGCGGCCGTGCTCATCCTTGGTGGCAAGCGGGTACTTCTCGCTCTTATCGAAGTCCTTGATGGTGATCAGGCCAGCGAGCTTGCCGTTATCGTCGATGAGCGGGAGCTTCTCGACGCGATGCTTGGCGAAGGTGGCGATGACATCGTTCGCGCCGATCCCGACGGGAGCCGTGATGAGACCCTCGCTGGTCATGACGTCCTTGACGAGGGTGGTCTTGCGCTCGAAGCCCGACACGAACCGCATGTCGCGGTTGGTGACGATGCCGACGAGCGTCCCGTCGTCGTCGACGACGGGGAGGCCCGAGATGCGGTAGGTCGCGCACATCGCGTCGACCTCTTCGATCGTGGCGTCGGGAGTCGTGGTCACAGGGTCGGAGATCATGCCCGACTCGCTGCGCTTGACGCGGTCGACCTGAGATGCCTGATCTTCGATCGAGAGGTTCCGGTGCAGGATGCCGAGGCCTCCCTCTCGGGCGACCGCGATCGCCATCCGCGCCTCGGTGACGGTGTCCATAGCGCTGGAAATGAGCGGGATCGCAACGGTGATGCGGCGCGTCACCCGCGATGAGGTGTCGGCCTCGCTCGGGATGACGTCAGTGTGACCCGGCAGCAGAAGCACGTCGTCATAGGTGAGTCCGACGAATCCGAACGGGTCGTGAGTGTCCATGCTTCTCCTGCGGTCGCGAGCCTTATAGAGAATTCTACGTTCGCGGGCACGCCGGCATTCCCGGGCGGCGGCCGCGGTGGGCTCGGCAACGGATTGGGATCGTTCTCAGCCGAATATGCCCCGGAAACACCGCCGACACATTACGCTCGTACGGTCGTCTATCACGGTCGAAGCGACTTCCTCGGCCGTTGCCGTCCGGGAGGTCTGAGTGACACATCCGAATGCCCGAGCCAGGACGACGCGCAATCGCGCGGGTGCGCTTCTGGCGTTGGCACTGACCCTCATGGGCCTTCTCGCCTTGCCGACCGCGGCGCACGCGGCCGAGGACGATCCCTACCGTATCAGCGGCAACGTGCAGCTCGAGGGCGAGCCGCTCGAGGGCGTCGAGCTCACGGTGGACGGTCCCGGCGGCGAACAGACAGTCGAGACAGACGCCAGCGGGCAGTGGTCGGTCGGGGTGCCCGAACGCAATGCTGATTACACAGTCACCCTCAACGAGGAGACGCTCCCCGAGGGCATCGCTGTCATCGACGAGACCGGCGAAGACACCTCGCCCAATGTCCGTGAGGTCACCGTCGGGCCGGGTGGCCGCGTCACGACGAACTTCTTCATCGGTGAAGGCGAACGCAACACGACGAGCTTCATCGATCAGTTGCTAGAGCGGCTGGTCAATGGCGTCAACTTCGGGTTGATGCTGGCGCTGGCGGCCATCGGCCTGTCGCTCGTCTACGGCACGACCGGGATCTCGAACTTCGCCCACGGCGAGATGGTCACCTTCGGGGCCCTCATAGCGCTGCTGTTCGCCGTGGGATTGAGTCTGCCGCTGCTCGTGGCAGTCCCGCTGGCGGTGATCGTGTCAGGTGCATTCGGGTACGCGATGGATGCCGGGCTCTGGCGCCCCCTGCGCCGAAAGGGCCTCGGCGTCGTACAGCTGATGATCGTGTCGATCGGGCTCTCGCTGGCCCTCCGCTACATCTTCCAGATGTTCGTCGGCGGCGGCACCCTGCAGCTGCCCAATCCGCTCTCCGGCGTCATCCCGCTGCCGGGATCGATCGTGCTGACCTGGATGGACCTGCTCAGCATGGTCATCTCGGTCGTCGTGATCATCCTCTTCGCTCTGTGGCTCACGCGCAGTCGGATCGGGCGCGCGACGCGGGCAGTGTCCGACAACCCATCGCTGGCGGCGGCATCCGGAATCGACGTGGACGCGATCGTACGGATCGTCTGGATCCTGGCGGCCTCCCTCGCCGGGCTCTCCGGCGTCCTGTGGGCCTACTTCCGCCCCGGCATCAAGTGGGACATGGGCTCGAGCATCCTGCTGCTGCTGTTTGCCGCGGTGGTCCTCGGCGGCCTCGGCACCGCCCTTGGCGCCCTGGTCGGATCCCTCATCGTCGGCATCCTCGTCGAGACCACGAGCCTGTTCGGGGTTCCCGACGATCTCAAGTATGTGGGCGCGCTGGTCGTCCTGATTCTGATCCTCCTCTTCCGACCACAGGGCATCCTGGGTCGAAAAGAGCGAGTGGGCTGAAGGGGGTACGACGATGGACTTCGGTCAGATTCTGAGCAACACGCTGAGCCAGATCCTCAGCCCCACCACCCTCGGCTTCGCGCTGGCGGCTATCGGCCTGTCGATCCACTTCGGCTTCGCGGGCCTGCTGAACATGGGTGTCGCCGGCTTCATGGCAGTCGGTGCTTACGGTTTCGCGATCTCGATCCTGACGTTCGGGCTGCCGTGGTGGGCGGCGGCGCTCGTCGGCTTCGTGCTCGCAGCGGTGTTCGCGCTGATTCTCGGCATCCCGACGCTGCGTCTTCGCGGCGACTACCTCGCGATCGTGACGATCGCCGCCGCCGAGGTCGTGCGGCTGCTGTTCCTCTCGACCGCCTACAAGGACGTCACCGGTTCTGCTGACGGCCTGTTCGGCTTCCAGGCCGAGTTCCGTGCGGCAAACCCGCTGCCGCAGGGGACCTATGGCTTCGGCCCGTGGACGTACACGAGCGATCAGTGGTGGGTCATCATCATCGGCCTGGCATTGACCGCGGTAGCCGTGCTGTTCACCTGGTCGCTGATGCGCAGCCCCTGGGGACGCGTCATCAAGGGCATCCGAGAAGACGAGGATGCCGTGCGGTCGCTCGGCAAGAACGTGTTCTCGTTCAAGATGCAGGCCCTCGTCATCGGTGGCGTCATCATCGCCGCCGGCGGCATCGTCACGGCGATGGGAACGAACGTCAACCCCAACGTCTACGTGACCTCGCAGACCTTCTTCATCTGGACGGCGCTGCTGCTGGGCGGGGCGGCGACGATCTTCGGCCCCGTGCTCGGCGCCGTGTTGTTCTGGGTCGTGCGAGCGTTCCTCTCCAACCTCCTTCCCGCGCTGGTGGATGCCGGGCTCTTGCCCTTCCTCTCGCGCGAGCAGGCACAGCAGTCGGTCTTCGTCCTGATCGGGGTCGCGCTCATGCTGCTGATCATCTTCCGCCCGCAGGGGATCCTCGGGAACAAGAAGGAGTTGAGCTTTGTCCGATGAGCCGCTCGCGCCGGTAGCGCGCCCCAAGACGACAGGCCTTCATGAGGGTGAGATCCGCCCGGGTGTCGCCAAGGTCGACCCGATCATCATCGCCGACGGCGTCAAGCGCACGTTCGGCGGCCTGACCGCCGTGAATGTCGAGCACCTCGAGATCCCGCGGAATGCGATCACCGCCCTGATCGGCCCGAACGGTGCCGGAAAGACGACGTTCTTCAACCTGCTCACCGGCTTCGACAAGCCCGATGAGGGGTCGTGGACCTTCGATGGCACAGCGCTCGCGGGAGTTCCCGCGTTCAAGGTGTCGCGGATGGGCGCGGTGCGCACGTTCCAGCTGACCAAGGCTCTGGGACTTCTGACAGTGCTCGAGAACATGAAGCTCGGTGCGACGGGGCAGCGGGGCGAGAGCTTCTTAGCGTCCCTCTTCCCGTTCCTGTGGCGAAAGCAGGATGCCGAGATCGAAGAGCGCGCCCGCGTGCTGCTGAAGAAATTCAAGCTCGACGCGAAGGAGTCCGATTTCGCGGCGAGCCTGTCGGGTGGCCAGCGCAAGCTCCTCGAGATGGCGCGAGCCCTCATGAGCTCGCCGCAGTTCGTGATGCTCGATGAGCCGATGGCTGGGGTGAACCCTGCGCTCACGCAGTCGCTGCTTGACCACATCCTGGACCTGAAGGACGAGGGCATGACGGTGCTGTTCGTCGAACACGACATGCACATGGTCCGTCACATCGCCGACTGGGTCGTCGTGATGGCCGAGGGCAAGATCGTCGCCGAGGG
>NZ_JASBSF010000042.1 GCF_030149085.1 Microbacterium sp.
ACACCCGCCGACGCCACTCCGCGATCGGCAACATCACCCCGAACACCTACGAGAACGTCTACGAAGCCGCGAGATCAGCTACCCTCGCGGAAGCGGCATAACCCACCCGACACCGTGTCCACGATCAAGGGTCAAGGCCCGTTTGCCCCGTGAACGTGCCCGTTCGGGCAGCCCGGCGTATGCGTGTCGAGCCACAGCTGCCGGTGCTGCGGGGTGAGGTCGGCGAAGTCTGGCCGCACGGTACCGATGACCATGTCAGCACCCTCGCGAGCGAGGCCAAGCTGAAGGGTGAGCCAGTTCGACGGCACCACCGAGTCCGCGTCGGTGTTGGCGATCCAGACCCGCCGGTCCGCGGCGGGCGCGAGGCCTCTGAGCGCAGCGGTGACCCCCACGGAGCGCGCAACGCCGACAGATCCCGCATCGATCTCGACGACGGGGAACGGATGCCGCCGCGCCACCGATGCCGACCCATCGGTGCTCGCGTCGATCACCACGTACACCGCAACCGGCACCCGGACGCGCGAAACGGCGACTTCCACGGATTGCAGGCATCGGGACAGCAGCTGCTCTTCGTTGTGGACGGGAATGACCACGGCAAGCGCACGGATGCTGGGGCCGATCACACCAATCCCTCCCGTGCAGCCACCGACTCGGCAGCACCGCGGCCGAAGACCTCGAGTACGAAGTCGTCCTCCTCGTGGAGCGCGATCCTGCGCCACCCCGGCACTCGTCGCAGTGTGTGGTGTACGCGATCGCCGGTTGAGGGGTACTCCGCCACCGGATGCCGCCAGTGGCACGCGACGACGATGCCGTCGTCGGTGAGCGCAGCGTCGATCCGATCGATGAGCGTATCCAGATCGTCCGAGTCGAAGTAGTAGCCGACCTCGGAGAGCACGACGGTGTCGAACTCACCATCCGGCCACTGCGTCGGCACGTGCGCGAGTGAGACCGTGACGTGGTCCGCCGAGGCCAGCCGGCGCCGGGCGCGATCGACGGCGCGCTCTGATGCATCGAGGGCGAGGACCCGGTCGGATCGCGCGGCAAGCGGCGCAGTTAGCACGCCCGTCGCGCACCCGATCTCCAGAACGCTGCCCAGGCGCCGGTTCGGCAGGGCAGCAAGGAGCACGGCGCGTTTGCGTTCCTCGTACCATCGCGTTTCGAATCCCCAGGGGTCATCGTGGCGGGCGTAGAAGTCCTCGAAGAACGTCGACGTGAGGGTTGCGTCGGCACCGGGCGCTTCGTCCAGGAAGACCTCGCGGTCCCGGCTGAAGTGGGCGAGGAATCTCGGTGGCGCGACGGCCTCGTCACCCGGCTCGCCCGAGAGAGCCTGTACCTGAGACGTGTGAGCGCGCAGGGCGGCGACCTTGCGTGCCAGCTCGTTCTCTGTCAGCCGCACAGCGAGCGCCTGCGACCAGGGGACATCCTCGGGGGTACCCCAGTGCCACATCCAGATCGGATACCCCAGATGGCGCACGCTGCGATGTGACGCGACATTGCGCACGGCGCCCGAGACGGCCCGGTGATCGCGATGACCGTCTCCCGACCAGGGCGAGAGGACCATCGTCTGCGTGGGCGCGGCATCCGTCGCATCCAGGGCGGCTGCAACGGCGTGCTCGACGGCGCTCGCGTGCGCATCCACCGTGCCATCGGGGATCGACAGGAACTGCACGCGCGCAGCCGGCGCCAGGAGTGAGAGTGCTTCGATGACCTCGAGGCGCCGTTGTGCGCGGAGAGAATCGGGGGAGTGCGTTCTCGATCCTGGATGAGACGCCTCACCGTCCGTGGCGATGATGACGCTCACCCGACCTCGCCGGGCCGCAACGCGACACATGAGTCCACCGGCGCCGAGCGTTTCATCGTCGGGGTGGGCGGCAACCACGATGAGCTCGTCCGGTGGGGATTCCAGCAGCGGCGCTGAGCTGAGGCGAGGGTCGTCAACCCACTGCTCCTCGGCGGTGCCCTCGTCGAGGTGGCTGAAGCTCACCACGCGGCACTCTGCCGAGCAGACTCGCGACCGACGCGCGCCACGTCACGAAGCCCGTGATGCTGCTGGATGTAGAGGTGCAGATCGGCGCTCGACCGGGCGAACTCCTCGTCACGGGTGAGGGGGGCCGGCCCGAGCGCCTCGGCGGATTCGGCGAGGGTGAGAGCGGCGGCGTCAGCCACGATGGCGCGCACGCGTTCGCTCAGCAGTCGTTCGCCCACCCGCCTTGATCGGCCGTCGTCCACCAGTTCGGCTGCCTCGGCGAGCACGGCGCGCGCCGCCCAGAGTGCTCCATCGACTCGGCCGAGGTGAACGAGGGAGAGCTGGTCGGCAGCTCCCGACTGTGCGGGTGCCAGCAGCCGTCGCGCGATGGTGGCCGCAGCACCCCACCAGCACGCCGCTACCGACATCCCGCCCCACGCGAATCCCGGCCGCTCCAGATACCAGCCAGCTGGTCCGACAGGCACTGCCGGGGCATTGTCGAAGTCAACCGGTGCGCTGACGATCTGCGCCAGCCCCCGTGCCATCCACGGGCCCCCATGGGCCCGAACGCCATCCGTGCGAAGGTCGACCGCGAACAGGGCACGCCGCCCGTCATCCCGTGTTGCCGTCACGAGCGCCCGGGAGAGGCGCGACGCGAGCGAGCACCAGGGTTTCGTGCCTCGCAGGGTCCACCCCGCCCCTGATTTCTCGGCGAGCAGGCTGGAGTCGGGGCTCTCAGCCGCGAAGACGCCCCAGGTGTCATGGGGTGCACTGAGGTCCGACCTGTCGGCCTGAGCGAGGATCGTCAGTGCGTCAAGGTGCGGCTCCAGCACGCGCGCCGCACCCACGTCGACGGCAGCGGTGGCGGCCAGAAGCTCCCAGAGCTCCGCAGTCCGCCCTTCGCCGACGCGCGGCGCCCACTGTCCGACCTCCACGCACCAGTCGAGAGTTGGACCCACGTCCGTGCCAAATCTGTCAATCTCGGCTGCCGACGCGATGGCACGGCGAACCTGCTCCGTCGTGGCGTTCGTGTGTGCGCTCAGAGTCGGATGCCGGATGTCTCCCGATCGCGTGCGCGGGTGAGCTGTGGTGTCGGAATCGATGATGATGGTCCACCTCCGGCGGGGAGCATAGACCGCCTGACCGTCCGGCGAAGGAGGCTTGACATCGCATGAGGCGGGCGGAATGTGTTCCGACGAATGCGGTCCGTCAGCCGCCCGGGCCGGTGGGATCGATAGGAGCGCCGTCGCCGTTCTCAGGTAGGTCTCCGCGCTCGATCGGCTGGGCGGGGCCTGCGGGGAGGTCGGAGAAGAGAAGGTCGAGTTCGGCATCCGATGGCAGGCGCACAGCCTCTGCGGCAGCCTCGAGGTCCGAGGGATCGGTGAGGTTTGTTCCCGTGACAAGAATCAGAACACCGTCGCGGGCCACCATGTACTCCTCGCCGGAGTCCGAGAACCGATGCCAGATATCGCCCTCGTTGCTGCAGGCGACTCCGGCATCCAGAGTGTCCCAGAGCGGCATCTCAGGGCACGTCTCCGGGGTCAGCGTCCCGCGGTCGGTGCGAACGGTCAGTATGCCGCCCGTCTGGCCGTTGAACCAGGATGCAGATATCCCGGCACCCCCGGTGAGTCCGACAGACTGCGGTGCGAGGTCATAGCCGTCAACGGCTGTCACGTAGATAAGGTCGGGGGACATCCCTACCGCCGTCGCCCGCTGGGCAATGGTGTCCGGGTCGGCAGGCGCGGCGGACGCGCAGCCGACAACCGAGGCGGCAAGGCTCGCCAGCACGATCGACATGCTGAACGCGGTAATGCCGCGTGCCGATGCTGAACGCATGGTTGCATTCTTGCGCACCGGTATCCCGATGATCCGGGAATGCTCGGGGGCGGCATCCCTGGCTCACGAGAGCTATCGCGCTAGGCCGTCCCGGGGACGTTTGTCGCTGCCACCTCGACCGGTGTCTCGGCTGCCAGCCGAGTCCAGGTCTCGACGACCGTGTCGGGGTTCAGTGAGATCGACTCCACGCCCTGTGCGAGCAGCCATTCGGCAAGATCCGGATGATCGCTCGGGCCCTGGCCGCAGATGCCGACGTACTTCCCCTGCGCTCGGCAGGCCTGGATCGCCATCGACATCAGCTGCAGCACCGCGGGGTCGCGTTCGTCGAACGTGCTCGCGACCAGACCGCTGTCGCGGTCGAGACCGAGCGTCAGCTGGGTCATGTCGTTCGAGCCGATCGAGAAGCCGTCGAAGAACTGCAGGTACTGGTCGGCCAGCAGGGCGTTGGTCGGCAGCTCGCACATCATGATGACCTTGAGGTCGTTGACGCCGCGACGCAGGCCATTCTCGGCGAGCATCTCGACGACGGCGTGGCCCTCACCGACGGTGCGGACGAACGGGATCATGACCTGGACGTTCGTGAAGCCCATCTCGTCGCGCACGTACCGCAGCGCCTCGCACTCCATGTCGAAGCAGGCACGGAAGTCGGGGGAGATGTAGCGGGATGCCCCGCGGTAGCCGAGCATCGGGTTCTCCTCGTGCGGCTCGTAGCGCTCGCCGCCGATGAGGTTGGCGTACTCATTCGATTTGAAGTCGCTCATCCGAACGATCACCGGTTCGGGCGCGAACGCTGCAGCGATCATCGAGATCCCCTCCGCGACACGCTGCACGAAGAAGTCACGCGGCGACGGGTAGGCGGCGACGCGCTCGTCGATCTGGGCCTTCAGCTCGGTATCCAGCGTGTCAGCCTCGAGCAGGGCGCGGGGATGGATGCCGATCTGCCGGTTGATGATGAACTCGAGCCTCGCGAGCCCGACCCCGCGGTGGGGAAGACGCGAGAACGAGAACGCCTGGTCGGGCGTGCCGACGTTCATCATGATCTTGACGGGCAGTTCCGGCATCCGGTCGAGGTGCGTCTCCTCCTCGGCGAACTCCAGCGGGCCTTCGTAGACGAACCCGGTGTCGCCCTCGGCGCACGAGACCGTGACATCCTGTCCGTCGCCCAGGATGCGAGTGGCGTCCCCCGCGCCGACGACGGCGGGAATGCCGAGCTCGCGCGCGATGATCGCGGCGTGACAGGTGCGTCCTCCGCGATTGGTGACGATCGCGGCCGCCCGCTTCATGATGGGCTCCCAGTCGGGGTCGGTCATGTCGGCGACCAGAACATCTCCGGGACGGAACGAGTCCATCTCGGCCAGGTCGCTCAGGACACGGACGGGTCCCGAGCCGATGCGTTGGCCGATGGCGCGCCCCGCGGCCAGTACGGTGCCGCGTTCGTGAAGCCGGAACCGGCGGATGACGTTCGCCGATGCGCGGGACACGACAGTCTCGGGACGCGCCTGCAGGATGTAGAGGCGACCGTCGACGCCGTCCTTGCCCCATTCGATGTCCATCGCCCGGCCGTAATGCTCTTCGATGACAAGCGCCTGCCGGGCAAGTTCCTCGAGTTCGGCATCCGTGAGTGAGAACCGGGCGCGATCAGCAAGTGGAACATCGACGAACGCCGTGCTCGCGCCCGCGGCACGACTGTCGGTGTAGCGCATCGCCACCGCCTTCTCACCGACCGAGCGCTTCAACACGGCTGGGCGGCCGGCGCGCAGGGCCGGCTTCGAAACGTAGAACTCGTCGGGGTTGACGGCGCCCTGCACGACAGCTTCCCCCAGCCCGTACGAACTCGTGAGGAAGACCGCCTGATCGAACCCGGACTCGGTGTCGACGGTGAACATGACACCGGCGGCTCCGACATCCGAGCGCACCATGCGCTGCACACCTGCCGACAGTGCGACCTCGGTGTGGTCGAAGCCCTGGTGGACGCGGTAGGCGATCGCGCGGTCGTTGTAGAGCGACGCGAAGACCCGACGGATCGCCGTGAGGATGTTCTCGATTCCTCCGATGTTCAAGAACGTCTCTTGCTGCCCGGCGAAGGATGCATCGGGCAGGTCCTCGGCGGTCGCCGAGGAGCGAACCGCCCAGGTCACGGCATCCGGTTCGGCATCCTCGTGCAGCAGCCGGTCGTACGCGGCGCGGATGTCGCTTTCGAGGTCCTCCGGGAGGGGATGCTGCTCGATACGGGAACGGATCTCGCCGCCGACGCGGGTGAGCTCGGCGACATCGTCGGTGTCGAGGTCCCGCAGGAGGGCTGCGATCTGGTCGCCGAGGCCATCGTGGGCCAGGAAGCGGCGGTAGGCGTCGGCGGTCGTGGCAAACCCGCCGGGCACCCGCACGCCGAGCGCTGACAGGTGAGAGACCATCTCACCGAGTGAGGCGTTCTTGCCACCGACGGCGGGCAGGTCGGTCATACCGATCTCGTCGAACCAGAGGACGTTCTTCATGGATGCTCCTTTGTGAGGGCGGGGCGTGACGGATGGTCAGGCGCGAAGCTTCAGGGTCTGCAGGATGATCGCCGACATCTCTTCGACGCTCTTGGTCGAGGAGTTCAGGAACGGGACGCGGGTGCGCCGGTAGAGCTCCTCTGCCCGGCGCAGCTCGAGGGTGCATTGCGCGAGGCTCGCGTAGCGGGAGTCCGGGCGCCGCTCGTGGCGTACCTGGCTCAGGCGGAGCGGGGTCGTCGTCAGCCCGTAGCAGCGGTCGGCGTATGGTGCCACCAGGCGCGGCAGGCCGTCGGTCGGGAAATCATCGTCGGTGAGGGGGTAGTTCGCGACCAAGAGGCCGTACTGCAGCGCCAGGTACATGGTCGTCGGGGTCTTGCCGCAGCGCGAGGGCGCGATGATGATGACGTCGGCGAACTCGAGCGCACGCGAACTCTGCCCGTCGTCGTGCTCGATCGCGTACTCGACCGCGCGCATCCGTGCGAAATATGCCTCGGTGTCGCCCACGGTGTGGAACTGCCCGAGTTGCTCGGATGCCGTCGTGCCGAGGGTGCGCTCGAGATCGGTCAGGTGTCCGCCGAGCAGGTCGATGCGCGGTGCCGGCGCGGTGTCGAGCACCCGACCGACCGTCGCGTTCTTCATGGTGGAGAACACGATGGGCGCCAGGCCCGCGGCATCCGCGGCAGCGATCGTCTGTACCACCGTCGCTGCCGCATCGGCGGTGTCGACAAAGGGAATCGTGTGGCGCTCGAACCGGAAGCCGGGAAAGTTCGCCAACAGGGCGTTGCCCAGTGTCTCGGAGGTGATGCCCGTGCTGTCCGAGACGAAGAACACGGCGCGTTTCGTGCGCGTGTGGTCGCTCAGGGCAGAGGGCATGCCTCGAGGCTAAAGAGATATGTCAGTGCTTACCGCCGCAATTGGCGTCAAGATTGAGCTTTCTTTACGACCCTGCAAACATCCCGCGTTCAGACGTGCTCAGCCGGCGAGCTGGTCGAGGTCGCGAAGGTGCCGGTAGGAGCCCTTGAAGTAGAGCAGCGGCTCCTCGCGATGCCACTCCGCCGGGCTCATTCCCACGACCGACCCGATGACGATGAGGTGATCACCCGCTTCGTGCTCGGCCCATGCCTCGCAGTCCACCCACATCAGGGTGTCGGCGATGATCGGGTTCCCCGAGGCGGCAGGTGTCCACGAAACCCCCGCCCACTTGTCGGTGCCGCTACGGGCGAACTGGTTGGCGATGGTGTGCTGATCGTGCGCGAGGACATTCACCGCGAACCTGCCGGTAGCAGCGATCCGGGGGTAGGTCGTCGAGGTCTTCATGACGCTGAACGAGATCAGCGGCGGGTCGATAGATACCGAGAAGAACGACTGGCAGGTGAATCCGATCGGTTCGCCGTTGTCGATCCCCGACACGATCGTGATTCCGGATGCGTAGTGGCCGAGGGTGTCCCGGAACTGGCGGGGAGAGAACGGCACTTCAGGTGTGGCGAGCTGCGACATGGTTTGCTTTCTCTTTCGCCGTCGGTTCAGGAAGCCGGGATGTCGGCGCGGAGGGCGCCGGCCAGCGAGGCCACTCGTCGGATATTGCCGGCGTACTCCGCCACTGCCGCGTCCAGGACGTCGTCCACGCGCTCCATCTGGCTGAGGGCCAGGTAGAAGCCGCGTCCGGGCACTGTTGCTCCGAGCTCCACCAGGAGGGGAGACAGAGTGAAGGTCGGCCCCATCGCGTGAGTGAAATCCGCGCCGGTGTGGAGCGGGATTGCCGTGACCCCGGCGAGCCCATTTGCGGGATACCGGTCGAGAAAGGCCTTGAGCAGTCCGGTGTAGGTGGCCTTGTAGGTCGGCGACGCAAAGATCGCGAGGTCGCTTTCAGCGACTGCCGCGTTCAGCGCCCCCATGGTCTCCGACGGCCACGCGAAGATCTCTGTGGTGTAGTCGGCCAGGTCGATCACCTGCGCCTCGAACGTTCCGGGGTCGAGAAGCTTCTCGAGCAGAAGTTCGGCGATCTTGCGGGTTCGCGAGGCCGGCTTCGGATTGCCGACAACGACCGCGACTTTGAGTGACATGACTCTCTCACTTCCATACCGATGAACAGGAAGGGATGAGTCGCCGCACCACACCGCGAGAGGGGACGTGGAGCGAACGACATCTCCACACGCCCCGGGATCTTGTGGCCCAGTGCGCCCGCAACGGCTTACGCTGCACATCCATTGTGCACACGCTCGTGTTTCGGTCGCGTAAACCGTGCCTCAGAGTGCCCGAGCGTGCCGATCCTGGGGCGCCATGAACCACGTCACGGCGTCCGGGAGAACCGGCCCCCCGTCGGAGTGAGCGTGATCACCTCAGAAGGTCGCGGCAGCTTCCTCGACCTTCGCGAACGCCGCGGCCATGATCTCATCCGAGCGGGCCGGGTCGTGGTCCATGCCCTCGGCGGCGATCTCCGTGTAGTCGTCGATGCCGATGAATCCGAGCATCGTGCGCAGGTACTGGCTCGCGGGATCCTGGGAGTTGAACACTCCGCCGGCGGCCTGGATGTGCAGCGCCTTCTTGCCGTGCACGAGGCCGACCGCCTCGCCCTGTTCGTTGTAGCGGAAGGTCTTGCCCGCCACACAGATGCAGTCGATCCACGCCTTCAGCCGGGTGGGTACCTGGAGGTTCCACAGCGGGTTCGCGATCACGATCTTGTCCATGTTGAGGAACTGGGTCGTGTAGTCGCATCGACTTCGAGTTCTCTGAGGTCAGAGGGTGGGCGCGGATAACCAGCAGCTTGGACACGAGGTCCCCTTCTTCATCGTGTCGGAATGTCCGGGCCCCTCAACTGTGCGCCGGATCCGGCCGTCGGCTGCAGGGACCAAAGACCCTCACTGTGGCGGCCGACGGGGCTGACCGCCCGCTGCATCCCGTGCAAGACTGGCCAGTCATGGGCATCCTGGCAACTGTCGTGAACGTCTTCGTCGATGAAACCGGCGAGCACGGCAATCCGCTCGGAATCGTGTGGGCGTCGACCGCCACTCGCGGGCATGAGCAAGACATCGCCGCTGACCTCGGATTCAGCGAGACGGTGTTCATCGACGAGGTGGACGGGCGCACTGTTCGGGCGCGGATCTTCACCCCGAAGCAGGAGCTGCGCTTTGCCGGGCATCCCACGGTGGGGTTGGCAGCCTGGCTGCGCGCGGCAGGCGACGACATCCGGCATGTCGTCGTGCCGGCGGGCTCGGCCCGGGTCCGTGCCGACGGCGACCTCACGTGGATCAGTGCCGACGTCGATTGGGCCCCTGAGTTCGAACTCGAACGACTCGACTCCCCTGGTGAGGTCGATGCCGTCGATCCGGATGCCTACACCGAGGGCATGCACTACGTCTGGGCGTGGCTCGACGAAGAAGCGGGAAGGGTGCGCACGCGGATGTTCGCGCCGGGCCTCGGGATCCGCACCGACGAGGCGACCGGGTCAGCAGCAATCCGGCTGACCGCCGCACTTGGCCGAGATCTGCAGATCGAGCAGGGAGCAGGGTCGAGGCTCGTCACGCACCGCCGAAACCTGGGCCGGGAGGTCGAGATCGGCGGCCGTACGACGCCGGGGCGCGACGTCGAGCTGGCGTGAGCTTTCAGTACAACTGGAACAGTTGAGACGCGATCGCGCCCAGATCGGTGTTGGCCTGGATGACCGCTTGCACCTCGGTGATCGGTACGTCATTGACGAACACCGCGAAGGCGAGACGCCGGCCGGATGCGGCATCCAGAAATCCGGCGAGCGCCTTCGTCTCGAGCACGTAGGGGGTGTCGGTTCCCGGACCGACGAGCGTGCCGGTCTTCGCGTGGGCAGAACCGATCGCGGGGTCACCGTCGGGCAGCACGGTTGCCAGGGACCCGTCCACCCCGAGGATCGGTGTGGATTCGAGGAAGGTCTCGAAGTACGGGGCGTCCGTCAACGACACCAGGTAGGAGGTCATCGCTGCCGGAGTGATGCGGTTCCCCGGCAGCCCTTGACCATCGGTGATCACGACGTCGTCGGGCCCGAGTCCCGCCGCTTCGAGCACGCTCATCTGTCTCGCCAGCCCGGCGTCGAGGGTTCGCTCACCCGCCTGCGCCGCCAGCAGCAGCGGCAGTTGATTGGCGCCGAGGTTGTGGCTGACCTTGTTGATCAGCCGGGCGGTCTCCGAGAACGGCGGGGAGGTGAACGTGGCGAGCGGGATCGCGCCGTCGAGGTCCGCGACCGGCGGCAGCTCGCTCGAGCTCGGCGTCCGCGGGTCCGCCGTGACGGTGACGCCCGCGCGCTCGAGCGCCTCGATGAACAGGGTGCGGGCCCACGCTGCCGGATCAGGGACCTGATAGGTCTGCACCACCGGTTCGGCGCCCAGAGGGATCGTTCCGGTGACGGTGAGGATGCCGCCGTGCTCGGTGATCGTGACGTCGAACCCGCTGTCGGCATCCGCTGTGCTCACCAGATTCTCGACGGTGTACGCCGAGCTCTGCGGCCGCCAGCTCGCGGTCGTGGGGTCGCCGACCGCCGCGCCGGAGGTGATGACGATGTCCACCAGGTTGTCGTTGACCACGATCGGTGAAATCGGTACTCCGTCTAGGACGACGGGATCCCAGAGCCTGTCGTCGACGAGGACGTCCCCGCCCACCGTGTGGATTCCGGATGCGGCGACCTGCTGTGCGAGATCATCGAGGCCGGTCAGCGGATCTTCGGGAGTGAGCGTCGCCAGCCCCGGGAGGACGTTCGCGTCGTAGTGGTCGAAGATCGGGACATCGAGGGTGCCGTCGGGCATCGTTCGACCGCCGAGGGTGAGGTCCCCCGAGCCGCGCAGAATGAGATCTCCCTCGAGAGTGCCGTTCGAGACCTCGCCGACGGCGACGACCGGGGTCGTGAACGTCGCGTCCGCGCCGAGCAGGTCGAGGGCTGCGGTGACAGAGAGGATCTTCGCCGTGGACCCGGTGAGGAACTGCTCGTCGGGGTTGACGGCGATGAGGGTCTCGCCGCTGTCGATGTCGATCACCGACATCCCCCAGCGGCCGCCCTCGTAGGTGGGCTGGTCCATGATGGCCGCGATCGTGGGTGGCACATCAGTGGGCGGACCGGGTGGCGCGGCGGTGCACGAGATCAATCCCGCTGACGCAGCGATGATCGCTGCAATGGTCACCGGTCGTCGGGTGCGACGGAGCATAGGACGGAGTCTATCGAGGCGCCGTCTTCGTCCCGACCCTCGCGGTGCTCCAGGCGGGTACGCTTTCCATGTACTAAGACATGGAAAGCGCCGGACGGGAGAGCGCGGATGAGCATGATGCGCGGGGGTTTCGGCGGGGGTCTCACTCGCGGGGCCGATGAACGGACGCAGCGGGAGCGCAACGCGGAGGCGCCACACATCCCGCACCTCGGCCGGCGCATCGTCGCGCTGTTCTCGCCGTACCGTGGGCGCCTGAGCATCACTGCGGTTCTGGTCATCCTGAGTGCTGCCCTCGGCGTCATCCCGGCGCTCCTGGTCGAGCAGGTCTTCGACCTCGCGTTGTTCCCGGCATCCGGCGGACCTGACATCCCGCTGCTGATCGAGCTCGTCGCACTCATGATCGGGCTGTTCGTGCTGTCTGCAGGGCTGAACGTCCTCCAGACATGGCTGACCTCGTCGGTGGGAAACCGCGTCACCGGCGACCTGCGAGTCCGGCTCTTCCAGCACCTGCAGTCGATGGAACTTGCCTTCTTCACGCGCACGAAGACGGGCGTCATCCAGTCCCGGCTTCAAAATGACGTGGGCGGGGTTGCGAGCGTCTTGACCAACACGTTCACCTCGATCCTCGGCAACAGCGTCACCGTCATCGCGTCGCTCGTGGCGATGATCATCATCGACTGGCGGCTGACGCTCGTGGCAGTCGTCATGCTGCCGGTGCTCGTGGTCATTCAGCGCCGCGTCGGCCAGGTGCGTGCTCGCATCGCGGCGCAGGCCCAGGAATCACTGTCGACGCTCACCGCCATGACCCAGGAGTCGCTCTCGGTCTCGGGCATCATGCTGACGAGCTCGTTCAATCGCGCGGACTACGAGACCGGTCGCTACGCCGACGAGACCTCGCGTCAGGTCTCTCTGCAGATTCGGCAGGCGATGAGCGGGCAGGGCTTCTTCGCGGTCGTGGGTGTCATCATGTCGGCAGTCCCGGCGGTCATCTACCTTCTCGCGGGTGTGTTCATCACGGGCGGTGTCGACATCACAGCCGGCGCGATCGTGGCGTTCACCGCCGTGCAGGGGCGCCTGCTCTTCCCGCTCATGGCGCTCATGCGGGTCGCGCTCGACGTTCAGACCTCGATGGCGTTGTTCGCCCGCATCTTCGAGTACCTCGACCTCAAGCCCGCGATCGTCGACGCACCGGATGCGATCGACGTCGGCGTGGCGCCGGGGCCGGTCGGCCGCGTCGAGTTCCGTGACGTCTCATTCCGCTACCCCGGCGCGGGAGAGGATGCGGCGACCCTGCATGATGTCTCCTTCGTTGCCGAACCCGGTCAGCACATCGCCTTTGTCGGCTCCAGCGGCGCGGGCAAGACGACGATCCTCTACCTCGCGCCGCGGATGTATGAGGCATCATCGGGTGCCGTGCTGTTTGCCGGCGCCGATGTTCGAGACCTCCGCCGTGAGTCCCTGCTTGACAGCGTCGGAATCGTCTCGCAAGAGACCTACCTCTTCCACGCGTCGATCCGCGAGAACCTGCTGTACGCGAAGCCGGATGCCTCTTCCGACGAGATCGAGGAAGCATGCCGCGGCGCGCATATTCATCACGTCATCGAGTCCTTCCCTGACGGCTACGACACGATCGTGGGTGAGCGGGGCTATCGCCTTTCGGGAGGCGAGAAGCAGCGAATCGCGATCGCGCGGGTATTGCTGAAGAACCCACCGGTCCTGCTTCTGGATGAGGCAACCAGTGCGCTCGACACCGTCTCGGAACGGACCGTGCAGCAGGCGTTGGATGCCGCGGCACAGGGGCGCACGACCCTGACGATCGCGCACCGCATTTCGACGATCGTCGGCGCCGACGTCATTCACGTCGTGGAGGCGGGACGCATCGTCGAAAGCGGCGCACACGCTCAGCTCCTCGCGGCGGGCGGCGCGTATGCGGGACTGGTCGCGCACCAGCAGGAGAGTGCCCTCTCAGCGATCTGACGGTTGCCGCCGACCTCCCGCGCTGGGAAGCTGAGAGCACGCGCGTTTCGGTGCGCGCCCCGCCGATGGAGGAACACACGATGGCTGGCAAGTTCGACCTGAACACGACCACGCTCGGGCAGTTGCTCGACGACCCGGAGGCGCGGGCGATCATCGACGAGTTGGTTCCCGAGCTG